>NZ_JBVHPY010000015.1:173831-235372 GCF_055567695.1 Streptomyces sp. NPDC026417 | reverse complement strand
CCCCCCCCCCCCCCCCCCCCCCCCCCCCCCCCCCCCCCCCCCCCCCCCCCCCCCCCCCCCCCCCCCCCCCCCCCCCCCCCCCCCCCCCCCCGGGCGGGGGAGGTCCCGGGCACCGGCCGGGCGGCCAGGTCAGTAGTCGTTCAGTGCCCGATGCACGACGTCGGGCCTGTTGGTGATGATGCCGTCCACGTCGTAGCCCGCCACCCGGCGGGCGGTGGCCGCGTCGTCGACGGTCCAGGTGAGGATCTCCAGCGGCCTGCCGTGCGGGCCGTCGAAGGCGTGGATCGCGGCGACGTAGCCGGTGGAGATCGTGGTGTACGAGGAGTTGATCTGGTCGGCGAACTGCGAGTACCTGGGCAGGTCGGCGATCGACGGAGTCCCCAGGAGCGCGGTCTTCACCCCGGGACGCAGGTCGTGGACCGTGCGGACACTGTCCGGGCTGAAGCTTTGGACGATCAGCCTGCTCCGGAGGTGCTCGGGGTCGAGCCAGCCCTCGTTGCTGAGGGCCTTGAGCGTCTGCCGCTCGATGCCCGGGTACAGCTCGGGGTTCTTGATCTCCAGGACGAGCTTCTGGTGATTGCGTGAGACGCGGTCCATGTACTGCCTGAGCGTCGGCACGCGTGCGCCCGCGTACCGGGAGCCGAACCAGCTGCCGGCGTCCAGCCGCGAGATCTCCTTCGCGGTGAAGTCCGCCACCTTCCAGGGGGCGCGGTCCGGATAGACCTTCTCGACGTCGGTCGTACGCGCCAGTGTCGCGTCGTGGATGACGACGAGTACGCCGTCCTTGGTGCGCTGTACGTCGTTCTCGACCCAGCCGAAGCCCAGGTCGTCCGCCTTGTCGACGGCGGCCAGGGTGTTCTCCGGTGCGTACGCCGAGGCCCCGCGGTGAGCGACGACGACGGGCCGGTCGTCGTCGTCCGCGGCGTGGGCGGAGGAAGTGGGGAGTATCAGAACGGTGCCCCCGAGAAGCGCGGCGGTCGTGGCGGCGGCAACGCGCGCGTGCATACGTACTCCTCGCGTCGAGCGATCACGGTCAGCACCAGACTGACAGCAGAGCGTCAACAGGAGGGGGGCGCGGAATGGCCGCGAACTGAATGGAGTTGCCCAAATCCGTGTACAGGGGCCTTCACAACTGGGGCAGGCCCGTGATTCTTTGCCGGAAAATCGTTCGACCATTCCGGTGGGGGTCATACTCTTCGCCTCGACCCCGGCCGTTGTGGCGGACCTGGGGCGGGGGCGATTCAGGGCAATCTTGGACATATCAGGGCGGGAAGGGCAGTCGCGCATGCAAGGCACCGTCGACGGCTTCAGTTACGGACTGGTCACCCCGCTGGTGGCGTACTTCATGGCCTGCCTCGGAGGTGCGCTCGGGCTCCGCTGCACCACCAGATCGATGCTCGTCGCCCGCTCCTGGCGGCCGGGCTGGCTCGCGCTCGGCTCGGCGGCGATCGGCTCCGGCATCTGGACCATGCACTTCATCGCGATGATGGGGTTCTCGGTCGAGGAGAGCCCGGTGCGCTACGACAAGGCGCTGACCTTCGCGAGCCTCGGCGTCGCGATCGTCATGGTCGGCATCGGGATCTTCATCGTCGGCTACCGGGGCGCGACCGGAGCGGCACTCTTCACCGGCGGCACCATCACGGGCCTCGGCGTCGCCTCGATGCACTACCTGGGGATGGCGGGCATGCGCCTCAACGGGAAGCTGGAGTACAACACCCTCACCGTCTCCGCCTCGGTGGTCATCGCGGTGGTGGCCGCCACCGCGGCCCTCTGGGCCGCCGGGCAGGTGCGCGGCTTCCTGTGGAGCGTGGGCGCGAGCCTCATCATGGGACTCGCCGTCACCGGCATGCACTACACGGGCATGGCCGCCCTCAGCGTGCATCTGCACGGAGCGAGCAGCGCCCCCGCGGGCGACTCGCCCGCCGCCCTGCTCGCCCCGATGATGATCGGCCCGTTGGCCTTCCTCTGCCTGGCGGGCGTCGTCGTGATGTTCGATCCGCTGATGGTGATGGGCAAGCCGGACTGGACGCCCACCGAGAGAAGGCCGGGCGTTCCCGCCCGCACCGTCGTACCGCACCCCGGCCACCGCCCGCCGACCCACACCGCCCAGCGCCCCGGACACCGGAGTTCCCGCACCCCGCAGAACTGGTGACGCGACCCCGTTGTCAGTGCAGGGTCGTACGGTTGATGCATGCGGCCCGTTTCCAAGATCGAACGTTCGGTGGCGCCCTTCGAGGTCGTCAGCCCCTACCAGCCGAGCGGTGACCAGCCGGCGGCCATCGCGGAGCTCGAGAAGCGCATCCGCGCAGGCGAGAAGGATGTCGTCCTGCTCGGCGCCACCGGCACCGGCAAGTCCGCCACCACCGCGTGGATGATCGAGAAGCTCCAGCGGCCCACCCTCGTGATGGCCCCGAACAAGACCCTGGCCGCCCAGCTGGCCAACGAGTTCCGCGAGCTGCTGCCGAACAACGCCGTCGAGTACTTCGTCTCGTACTACGACTACTACCAGCCCGAGGCGTACGTCCCCCAGTCGGACACCTACATCGAGAAGGACTCCTCAGTCAACGAGGAGGTGGAGCGCCTGCGCCACTCCGCGACCAACTCGCTGCTCACCCGCCGCGACGTCGTCGTGGTCGCCTCGGTCTCCTGCATCTACGGCCTCGGCACCCCGCAGGAGTACGTGGACCGCATGGTCACGCTCAAGGTCGGCGACGAGATCGACCGCGACGACCTGCTGCGCCGCTTCGTCGACATTCAGTACACGCGCAATGACATGGCCTTCGCCCGCGGCACCTTCCGGGTCCGCGGCGACACCATCGAGATCTTCCCGGTCTACGAGGAGCTGGCCGTCCGCATCGAGATGTTCGGTGACGAGATCGAGGCGCTCTCCACGCTGCACCCGCTCACTGGCGAGGTCATCAGCGACGACTCGCTGCTTTATGTCTTCCCCGCGTCCCACTACGTGGCCGGTCCCGAGCGCCTGGAGCGGGCGGTCAACGACATCGAGAAGGAACTCGGCGAGCGCCTCGCCACTCTGGAGACCCAGGGCAAGCTCCTGGAGGCCCAGCGCCTGCGCATGCGCACGACGTACGACATCGAGATGCTCCGCCAGATCGGTTCCTGCTCCGGCGTGGAGAACTACTCGATGCACTTCGACGGCCGCGAGCCCGGCTCCCCGCCGAACACGCTGCTCGACTACTTCCCCGATGACTTCCTGCTGGTCATCGACGAGTCGCACGTCACGGTGCCGCAGATCGGCGCCATGTACGAGGGGGACGCCTCCCGCAAGCGCACCCTCGTCGACCACGGCTTCCGGCTGCCCTCCGCCCTGGACAACCGCCCCCTGAAGTGGGAGGAGTTCCAGGAGCGCATCGGCCAGGCCGTCTACCTGTCGGCGACGCCCGGCAAGTACGAGCTCTCGCGCGGTGACGGCTTCGTCGAGCAGATCATCCGTCCCACCGGCCTCGTCGACCCCGAGGTCGTCATCAAGCCCACCGAGGGCCAGATCGACGACCTGGTGCACGAGATCCGCAAGCGCACCGAGAAGGACGAGCGCGTCCTGGTCACCACGCTCACCAAGAAGATGGCCGAGGACCTCACCGACTACTTCCTGGAGATGGGAATCCAGGTCCGCTACCTGCACAGCGACGTCGACACCCTGCGCCGGGTCGAGCTGCTGCGCGAGCTGCGCGCCGGTGAGTACGACGTCCTCGTCGGCATCAACCTCCTCAGGGAGGGCCTCGACCTGCCCGAGGTCTCCCTGGTGGCGATCCTCGACGCCGACAAGGAGGGCTTCCTGCGCTCCGGCACCTCGCTCATCCAGACCATCGGCCGCGCGGCACGCAACGTCTCCGGCCAGGTCCACATGTACGCCGACAAGATCACCCCGGCGATGGAGAAGGCCATCGAGGAGACCAACCGCCGCCGGGAGAAGCAGGTCGCGTACAACAAGGAGCGGGGCATCGACCCGCAGCCGCTGCGCAAGAAGATCAACGACATCGTTGCGCAGATCGCCCGCGAGGACGTCGACACGGAACAGCTGCTCGGCTCGGGATACCGCCAGACGAAGGACGGCAAGCCCGCCAAGGCGCCGGTTCCCGCTCTCGGCGGCAAGGCGGCGAAGGGCAAGAAGGCCAAGGAAACGGTGCCGACGGACCGTCCCGCCGCGGAACTCGCCGAGCAGATCGAGGAGATGACGCAGCGGATGCGTGCCGCCGCGGCCGACCTCCAGTTCGAGATCGCGGCCCGCCTGCGGGACGAGGTCTCGGAGATGAAGAAGGAGTTGCGGCAGATGAAGGAGGGGGGCCTGGCCTGACGGCCGGGCGCCCGCCCGGGGACCGGGGGCATCGCCCGTCGAGTCCCCGGGCGCATGTGCTGTGTTGCAAGACCGACACAAAGTCCGCCCCAGGGTTCGGCAGTGTCAGTGCCGCTGCGTAGGGTTCTGGTCATCCGCGGACTCCGCGGCAACAGGGGACGGTTCGAGAGGGGAACAGCGCGTGACGGTCAACATGACCAAGGGTCAGGCCATCAGTCTGCAGAAGAACGACGGGGGGACCCTGACCGCGGTGCGCATGGGGCTCGGCTGGCAGGCGGCCCCCCGGCGCGGCCTGTTCGGCTCGCGCACGCGGGAGATCGACCTCGACGCCTCGGCCGTGCTCTTCGCGGACAAGCAGCCCGTCGACGTCGTCTTCTTCCGCCACCTCGTCAGCGACGACGGCTCCGTGCGGCACACCGGTGACAACCTGGTCGGCGGCGTGGGCCAGGGCGGCGACGACGAGGCCATCCTCGTCGACCTGCAGCGGGTCCCCGTCCACATCGACCAGATCGTCTTCACCGTGAACTCCTTCACGGGCCAGACGTTCCAGGAGGTCCAGGACGCGTTCTGCCGCCTGGTCGACGAGACCAACGGCCAGGAACTCGCCCGCTACACGCTCGCCGGCGGCGGGCAGTACACGGCGCAGGTCATGGCGAAGGTCCACCGGGCGGGCACCGGCTGGCAGATGACGGCCATCGGCACCCCGGCCAACGGCCGGACGTTCCAGGACCTCATGCCCGCGATCCTGCCGCACCTGTAGGCAGCGCGGCGCGCAGCACACGAAGCGAAGTGACATAGGGGGACAAGGCGATGACGGCCGAGCTGGTCCGGGGGCAGAACCATCCGCTCTCCCAGGTCCGTCTGGAGGTCCGCGTTTCGGCCGGCAAGCCGATCGTGGCGGGGGCCACGCTCAGCGACGAGAAGGGCAGAGTTCACGGCGTCGAGTGGGTGGCCCATCCGGGAGCACCCACCCTGCCCGGACTCGAGGTCTCCAAGCAGGCGGCGGCCGACCATCGCCTCGCCTTCGACCTGGACGCCCTGCCGGAGGCCGTGCACCGGGTCAGCGTGCTGCTCGCGCTGCCGTCCGGAGTCGGCGGTCCCGTCCGGTTCGGCGTCGTCGCCGCCCCCTTCGTCGCCGTCACCGGCCTCGACGGCTCCGAGGTCGCCAGCTACACCATCACGGGCCTCGACGCCGAGTCGGCCGTCGTCGCCCTGGAGCTCTACCGCCGCCAGGGTGCCTGGAAGGTGCGGGCGGTCGGTCAGGGATACGCGGGTGGTCTCGCCGAACTGCTCGCCGACCAAGGACTGCCCGAGGCACAGCAACTCGCGGCCCGTATCAACGAGGCGGTGGCCCAAGGCCTCGCCCGCTCGGTGGCGGCACCCCCGCCGCGCACCTCCGACGCGGACCGCTCACGACAGGCGGCCACCTCGGCGACCGCTCCGGACCAGCCCTATCCGGGCACCCAGGGCGGGTCGGGTGACATACCGCCGCCGCCCCAGTCCCCGTACGACACTCCCGGTCTGCCCGGCGCCCCGGCGGGGCAGGGCGGGCACTCCGGAGGACTCGGACAGCCGGACACCTCGGCCACCCAGCCGACGGTCCCGGCGGCCGGCCCGGTCGACTACAGCCATCCGCGCCGGCAGCCGGCCGCGCCGCCTCCGCCCCCGCCGACCGCACCGCCGACCCCGCCGGGGCAGCCCGCGCAGCCCGTGGCGGGTGACGCCACCGGCTGGTCCATGGAGGAGCGGCTCTACAACCAGGTGTGGGGCATGTTCGAGGACCTGGCGCGCACCACGGCCGCGTATCGCAGCGCCGTCGACTTCGCCGACTCGCGCATGGAGCAGGAACTCGACAAGGTCCTGTCCGACCCGCGCAGCCGCATCAGCGGACAGGGCGACGCCGCACGCGAGGCGGCGCAGGCCAAACACGCCCACCTCGTCGACCAGGCCAGGGCCGCCCTCGACCGTGATCTCGCCCAGCTCACCGCCGAGTCCGAGGTCGTCGAACCTGCGCTGCCCCCGGCGTTCGCGCGCTGGGACAACCCGGTCTGGCACGGCTACCGGGTGCCGATGGAGGTCCCGATGGCCCTGCGCCTGGGCGATCTGCATCTACCCGAGAGCGAGGGCCTGAGCATTCCGATGCTGGTCCGGCTGCCGCTGGAGCGCGGGCTGTGGATCGACAGCGGCCGTTCCGGCCTCGACGACTCCTTCGCCGACTCCGGGGATCTGCGCCGGCTGGCGATGGAGTCCGCGGTGGCGCACGCCGCGCGTCTGCTCGCCGTGTATCCCGCGGGGGAGTTCACGGTGCACGTCATCGACCCGGCCGGCTCGGGCGCGGCTGCGCTCGGTCCGCTGGTCCGGTCCGGGGTGCTCGCCGGCGCGCCCGCAGCCGGAGCCGTGGGCGTGGCCGAGGTGCTGGCCCGCCTCACCCAGCGGGTGGACCTGGTGCAGATGGCGATGCGCGGGGGCGCCGCCGACTCGTTGCCCCCGGGCTTCGACACCGCCGAGCAGCTGGTGATCGTCAACGACTTCCCGCACGGTTTCGACGACCGCGCCGTGACCCAGCTGCGGTACATCGCGGACGAGGGTCCGGCCGTCGGCGTCCATCTGATGATGGTCGCCGACCGGGAGGACGCGTCCGCGTACGGGCCGCTGCTCGATCCGCTCTGGCGCTCCCTCATGCGGCTGACGCCGGTGCCCGACGACCACCTCGCCGACCCCTGGGTCGGCCATGCCTGGACATACGAGCCCTCGCTCGTCCCGGCGGGCAGCCGGGTGCTGGAGCGGGTGCTCACGCAGATCGCCGAGGCCCGCCGCTCCTGGAACCGCTGACGCGAGCCGAGGAGCTCGTACCAAGCGTTCGTAAAGCACCCTGACCTGCAGACTTGGATTTTCTTTTACCAAGCCCTTTACCTTTCCTTGGTGATTCGCGTACTCTTTTCCGTACGGAGGGGAGTACTCCCTACGAACTGCGACGTACCCGTCAATACGGATCTGGCCAGATCCCGGGGCGTCGGCCCGCAGGCACCGGTCGCATCAAGCGCCCCGGCCGCCTCGGGTGGAAGAGACCTCCGGTAGCGACGACGCTGGAAATCTGCCGTTACGTACTGCCGGAGGCGCAGTGGATGTTTCCGTGACCCTTTGGGTCCTGACCATCGTGGGTCTAGCCGCCCTGATCGCGGTTGACTTCTTCATCGGGCGAAAGCCCCACGACGTATCGATCAAGGAAGCCGGGATCTGGACGGTCGTCTGGATCGCCCTGGCCGGACTGTTCGGCCTCGGACTGCTCCTCTTCGCCGGCGGTCAGCCCGCCGGAGAGTTCTTCGCGGGCTTCATCACCGAGAAGTCGCTGAGCGTCGACAACCTGTTCGTCTTCGTGCTGATCATGGCGAAGTTCGCGGTGCCGACGCAGTACCAGCAGCGGGTGCTGCTGGTGGGTGTGCTCATAGCGCTCGTCCTGCGCACGATCTTCATCGCCGCGGGTGCCGCGATCATCGCGAACTTCGCCTGGGTCTTCTACATCTTCGGCGCGTTCCTCATCTACACCGCCTGGAAGCTGATCCAGGAGGCCCGAGCCGACGAGGACGACGAGGAGTTCGAGGAGAACCGGCTGCTGAAGGCCGCCGAGCGCCGCTTCGGTGTGGCCGACCGCTACCACGGCACCAAGCTGTGGATCCGGCAGAACGGCAAGCGCGTCATGACGCCGATGCTGGTCGTGATGCTCGCGATCGGCACCACCGACGTGCTCTTCGCGCTCGACTCGATCCCCGCCATCTTCGGCCTGACCCAGGACCCGTACATCGTCTTCACGGCCAACGCGTTCGCGCTGATGGGCCTGCGGCAGCTGTACTTCCTCATCGGCGGCCTGCTGAAGAAGCTGGTCCACCTCAGCTACGGCCTGTCCGTCATCCTCGGCTTCATCGGCGTCAAGCTGGTGCTGCACGCCTTGCACGAGACCGGGGTGCACGTCCCCGAGATCTCCATCCCGGTCTCGCTCGGCGTCATCTGCGCCGTCCTGATCGTCACCACGATCACGAGCCTGATCGCTTCCAGGAAGCAGGCGCGGGAGGAGGCCGGGGCGGTCGAGGACTCGCGCAAGGACAGCATCGACGTCTGACGTGGTCCCGCCCACCGGAACTGCACCCCGTGCCGTTCCGGTGGGCGCCGAGTCACCGGAGTGCAGGGCCCGGGCCGGTCTGCGACGATCGCTGCATGATCGTTCGGCTCCGGTCGCTCGCGACTCGATGGACGGCCGTCGTCCCGGCGGTCGCGGTGGTCCTGCTGGTCCTCACCTGGGGGCGTGAGCTGCCCGGCGCCGTCGTGGTGCTGGTGACCCTCGTCCTCGCGGGATCGGTCCTGGCCGCCGTCCACCACGCGGAGGTGGTCGCGCACCGCGTGGGGGAGCCCTTCGGCTCACTGGTCCTCGCCGTCGCCGTCACCGTCATCGAGGTCGCGCTGATCGTCACCCTGATGGTCGACGGCGGCGACAAGAGCGCCACGCTCGCCAGGGACACGGTGTTCGCGGCCGTGATGATCACGTGCAACGGCATCGTCGGCCTGAGCCTGCTCGTCGCCTCGCTGCGCCACCGGCTCGCGGTCTTCAACGCGGAGGGCACCGGAGCCGCCCTGGCCACAGTCGCGACGCTGGCCACGCTCACGCTGGTGCTGCCGACCTTCACCACGAGCAAGCCGGGGCCGGAGTTCTCCACGGCCCAGTTGACCTTCGCCGCGCTCGCCTCGCTGGTGCTCTACGGCCTCTTCGTCTCGACCCAGACGGTGCGCCACCGCGACTACTTTCTCCCGATCACCCGGCAGGGCGTGGTGATGGAGACGGACGACCACGCCGGCAAGCCGTCCGCCCGCGCGGCCGGCATCAGTCTCGGACTCCTCGGCCTGGCACTGGTCGGCGTGGTCGGCCTCGCCAAAGGCGTCTCGCCCACCATCGAGTCCGGAGTGGACGCGGCCGGCATGCCCCAGTCCGTGGTCGGCGTGATCATCGCTCTGCTCGTGCTGCTCCCCGAGACCATCGCCGCACTGCGGTCGGCCCGCCGCGACCGCGTGCAGACCAGCCTCAACCTGGCTCTCGGGTCGGCGATGGCGAGTATCGGACTGACCATTCCCGCCGTCGCCCTGGCGTCGATCTGGCTGTCGGGACCGCTGGTGCTCGGCCTCGACCCCCTGCTCATGGTGCTGCTCGCCCTGACGGTCGTCGTCAGTTCCCTGACAGTCGTGCCCGGGCGCGCGACTCCCCTCCAGGGCGGCGTCCACCTGGTGCTGTTCGCGGCGTATCTGGAACTGGCTGTCAACCCCTGAGGCGACCGGTCCCCGGCGGCATCAGTCCGTGGCCTCCACGACGCTCAGGCGGACCACCGGGCGGGTCTCGGGGAGCAGGGCGAAGCAGCCCAGGCTGAGCAGTGCGATGGCGGTCAGATAGGCGGCCACGCCCCACGGCACGCCGTCCCCCCGAGCCACGGCGGTCGCCACCAGAGGAGTCAGGGCGCCTCCGAGCACACCACCCAGGTTGTAGCCCACCGCGGCGCCGGTGCAGCGGACCCGCGGCTCGTACAGCTCCGGCAGGTAGGCGGCGATCACCGCGAACATCGTGATGAACGCCAGCAGTGCCACCAGGAACCCGAGGAACATGAGCAGCGGTTCGCCCGTGGACAGCAGCGCGACCATGGGGAACATCCACAGCGCGGCGGCGGCGCTGCCCGTCAGACAGAGCGGCCGCCGCCCGAACCGGTCGCCCAGTATCGCCGCCAGGGGCGTCAGTGAGCCCTTCACCACGACGGCGGCCATGATGCAGGCCAGTATGACGGTACGGCTCACACCGAGCCGCTCCACGCCGTAGGCGAGCGCCCAGGTCGTCACCGCGTAGAACACCGCGTATCCGACGGCGAGCCCGCCGGCCGTCAGCAGCACCAGCCGCCAGTGGCCGCGGACCACTTCGACGAGCGGCATGCGCGCGTGCTCCCCCAGTTCGAGGAACCGCGGGCTCTCCCGCAGCGAACTGCGCAGCCACAGACCGGCCAGTGCGAGCACGCCGGCGGCCCAGAAGGGCACCCGCCAGCCCCAGGCCGCGAACTGCGCGTCGGTCAGCACCGCCGACAGCACCAGCATCACGCCGTTGGCCAGCAGGAATCCCAGTGAGGGGCCGATCTGGGGAAAACTCGACCAGAGTCCGCGCCGCTCGGCGGGCGCGTGCTCCGCGGTCAGCAGCACGGCCCCGCCCCACTCACCCCCGAGCCCGAGTCCCTGCAGGAACCGCAGCACGAGCAGGAGTACGGGGGCGGCGACACCGATCGAGTCGTAGGTCGGGACGCAGCCGACGGCGACGGTCGCCGCGCCGGTCAGCAGCAGCGAGGCGACCAGGACCGGCCGGCGGCCCCGGCGGTCCCCGAGGTGCCCGAAGAGCACGGACCCGAGTGGACGGGCGACGAAACCGACTCCGAACGTCCCGAAGGCCGCCAGCGTCCCCGCCAGGGGCGAGAACGTCGGGAAGAACAGCGGTCCGAGGACCAGGGCGGCGGCGGTGCCGTAGACGAAGAAGTCGTAGAACTCGATGGCCGTCCCGGCGAGAGACGCGGCCGCGAGCCTGAGCATGGAAGGCGCCCTGACGGAGCGTACGTCGTGCATGCCGCGTCAACTACCCAGAGTCACCACCGGTTACGGGGGCGCGTGGAGGTGCGTGACGACTCAGTAGGTGACCGAGATGCGCCGGGCGGGACCGTCGACGCGGATCGTGCCCCCGTAGGGGAGGACGATCTGCGGATCGGTGTGACCGAAGTCCACATCGAAGACGACCATCATGTCCGGGGCATACATGTCGACGGCCTTCAGGACCGCGTCGCGCTGACCCCGTGCGTAACGCGCCTACGCCACCGCGTCGTTGGGCTGCTCGAAGGACCACGTCTTGGGGCGGCCCATCAGCAGGGCGGGAAAGCGCCGGAGCAGACCGCGTTCGCCCATGCTCCGCAGGATCCGGAACACGTCGTCGGGCCGGGGCATCTCCTCCGACGTCTCCAGGAACAGCACGTGGCCGTCGTACGCGGACAGTTCACGGGAGATCTCACGGTCGGCCATCAGCAGCCAGGACAGGATCTCGATGTTGCCGCCCCAGGAACGCGCCTCGACGACGCGGTCCGGCCGGTGCCAGGTCCAGCCCCGGCCGGGTTCCGTCGCCGGCTCGCGGTCGAAGGTGGAGGGGTCCTCCCAGGGGCCGTTGACGTCGGTGAACCGGTCGGCGGGCCGCACCTCGTACGGTCCACGGGTGAACAGGGCCGCCCGCAAGGAATCCGCGGTCGATTCGGCCAGGGCTCCGGGGCGGCCCAGCTCGCACATGACACTCGCGCCGTGGTAGCCGACGATTCCCGTGTTCCACAGGTACGCGAGCAGGTTGGTGTTGTCGCTGGACCCGAAGAAGGGCTTCGGATGGGCCCGGATCAACTCCCGGTCCAGGAAGGGATGGACCGTGATCTGGTCGTCGCCGCCGATGGTGGCCATCACGGCCTTGACCGTCGGGTCGGCGAACGCCGCGTGGATGTCGGCGGCGCGATCCGCGGGCGCCGCGCCCATCCTCCGGGTCGTCGGATACTCGACCGGCTCCAGGTCGAACTCCTCGCGCAGGCGCTCCAACCCCAGTTCGTAAGGCGCCGGGAAGAGCCCGGGCAGCCCGGCGGACGGAGAGAGTACGGCCACCCGGTCCCCGGGCACCGGTTTGGGAGCGTACGCAGGCGGCTTCATGGCGAGAGGGTACGGCCGGCCGAGCTCGCGGCGCATCGTGATAAACCGGGTCCGAGCAGCGGTCCTGAAACGGGCCGTCAGACCATGGACGTACCGGAGGAACCGTGCCCCGCACCCTCGCCCACGCGCCGATCATGATCCTCAACGGGCCCAACCTGAACCTCCTCGGGCAGCGTCAGCCGGAGATCTACGGCAGCGACACCCTCGCCGACGTCGAGGAGTTGTGCGCCAAGGCGGCGGCCGCGCACGGCGGCACCGTGGACTTCCGCCAGTCCAATCACGAGGGCGAGTTGGTCGACTGGATCCACGAGGCCCGGCAGCGTCATTCCGGCATCGTGATCAACCCGGCCGCCTACTCGCACACGTCCGTCGCGATCCTGGATGCGCTCAACACCTGCGACGGGCTGCCGGTGGTGGAGGTCCACATCTCCAACATCCACCAGCGTGAGGAGTTCCGGCACCACTCCTACGTCTCGCTGCGCGCCGACGGTGTGATCGCGGGGTGCGGGGTGCAGGGTTACGCATTCGCGGTGGAGCGCATCGCGACGCTGGCGGGAACGGGTCGCGCGGAGGCCTGACCCGGCTTCCCGACCGGGCGCCCGGCAGGTGACCGCCGCGTCGTCGCCCCGGCCCGTCCATACGGGCGGTGCCGGGGCCGCCGGCCGAGGGCGGGGAATCGATAGGCCGGCGGCCCGTCCGCGCAGGAGCCGTCATCCTGTGCGGGGCAGGTTCCAGTGGACTGCACCAGTGCGCGCGCCGGGAGCGCGCGTGTCCCACCGGCGCGTGCATTCGCTTCACACGGGGCGCGCACCGGCGCACGACATCACGGCATGCACCCCGTGCCGACGCGACACCGGCACCCCGCTGTCACCAGCCCCGGGCGCGCCACTCCGGCAGGTGCGGGCGCTCGGCGCCCAGCGTCGTGTCGTTGCCGTGTCCCGGGTAGACCCACGTCTCGTCCGACAGCGGGGCGAAGATCTTCGTCTCCACGTCGCCGATGAGGCTGGCGAAGGCCTCCGGGTCCTTGCGCGTGTTGCCCACCCCGCCGGGGAAGAGGCAGTCACCGGTGAACACGTGCGCGTGTCCGTGCGGATCGTCGTAGACCAGGGCGATCGAACCCGGCGTGTGCCCCACGAGATGGCGTGCGGTGAGCTCCACACGCCCCACCCGGATCGTGTCGCCGTCGTCGACCGGGACGTCCGTGGGCACCGGGATGCCCTCCATGTCGTCCCGCCCCGCGTAGGTACGCGCGCCGGTGGCCGCCACGACCGCTGCGAGCGCCTGCCAGTGGTCACCGTGCTGGTGGGTGGTGACGACGGACGCGATGCCGTCGTCACCGATCAGCGTGAGGAGTGTCGAGGCGTCGTTCGCCGCGTCGATCAGCAGCTGCTCGTCGGTGGCCCGGCAGCGCAGCAGATAGGCGTTGTTGTCCATGGGGCCCACCGCGACCTTGGAGATCATCAGGTCCGGCAGCTCGTGCACATCGGCGGGTCCGCCGACCTTCACCGCTCCGCTGTACGTCATGACGGCAGCCTATAGCGGCGGAAGCGAGGGAAGCGGACCGCCGTCGACGGCCAGGTCCGACCCGTCGCGGCGTCCCGACAGCCAGCCGAGAAGGGCGGGCGCGGGACCGGTCACCGTGACGTCCGGCGCGCCCTGCGGATCGCGTCCGGTGCCCCACGCGCGCCTGGAGTCCGTGACGCGGGTGGACGGCACCTCGGGACGCCCCGCGAAACGGTCGGCGAGGAACGCGATCTCCCGCTCCACGAAGTCCTGGGGAAGATCATCGAGCTCGTATCCGATGCCGAGATCGACGTGGTGCAGCTCCACCTCCACCCAGCGCCGGAACGGAACCCGGGACGCGGAGTCCTTGACGCCGTTGCGCAGCTCCACGGTGCGGGACCAGTCCGCCGGAGCGGCGCCCGCCTCCTGGAACCGGGCCGCGCTCTCGCGCACGTCCGCGAGCTGCTCGGCCAGGGGGCGCGGCGCGTCCCGGTCGATGTCCGCGTCCCGGGTGTCCCCGGACACGTACATGGGCCGCCCGGCGAGGACGTTCACGAGGGCGTCCGCGTTGCGGGCGAGATGGGCGAGGACATGGCCGCGGCTCCAGCCGGGCAGCCGTGACGACTCGGTCACTGCGGCGTTGTCCAGTCGGGCGGCTGCACTGAGCAGCCGTTCGGTCGCGGCACGTACAGACGCCAGGTCGCGCACATGATCGTTCATGGCTCCGACGATAGCTGCGCCACACGTTCGGGTGAAGGTGCTCGACCACCCCCGCAAATCGAATGCACGTGCTATAAGGTCGATCGTGGCGTCGGGCATGCTGGATGGCCCGGGATTGTTACCAACCATGGGAACCGACCCGGCGTTGTCAGTGGCTCCCCCTAGTCTGAAAAAGACGGGGCCTCGCCCCTGTCACTTCTCTCAAGAAAGGTGCGGACCGGCGTGGCCGACCGTCTCATCGTCCGTGGAGCGCGCGAGCACAACCTGAAGAATGTCTCGCTCGACCTCCCGCGCGACTCGCTCATCGTCTTCACGGGCCTGTCGGGGTCGGGCAAGTCCTCCCTCGCCTTCGACACGATCTTCGCCGAGGGCCAGCGGAGGTACGTCGAGTCGCTCTCGTCGTACGCCCGGCAGTTCCTCGGCCAGATGGACAAGCCCGACGTCGACTTCATCGAGGGCCTCTCCCCGGCCGTCTCCATCGACCAGAAGTCGACCTCGCGCAACCCGCGCTCGACGGTCGGCACCATCACCGAGGTCTACGACTACCTGCGTCTGCTCTTCGCGCGCATCGGCAAGCCGCACTGTCCCGAGTGCGGTCGCCCGATCTCGCGGCAGTCGCCGCAGGCCATCGTCGACAAGGTCCTGGAGCTGCCGGAGGGGAGCCGCTTCCAGGTGCTGTCGCCGCTGGTGCGCGAGCGCAAGGGAGAGTTCGTCGACCTCTTCGCCGACCTCCAGACCAAGGGGTACAGCAGGGCCCGGGTCGACGGCGAGACGATCCAGCTCACCGAGCCGCCCACGCTCAAGAAGCAGGAGAAGCACACCATCGAGGTGGTCGTCGACCGCCTCACGGTGAAGGACGGCGCCAAGCGCCGCCTCACGGACTCGGTGGAGACCGCCCTAGGCCTCTCCGGCGGCATGGTCGTCCTGGACTTCGTCGACCTCCCGGCCGACGACCCCGAGCGCGAGCGCATGTACTCGGAGCACCTGTACTGCCCGTACGACGACCTGTCCTTCGAGGAGCTGGAGCCCCGCTCCTTCTCCTTCAACTCGCCCTTCGGCGCCTGCCCCGAGTGCACCGGTATCGGTACGCGCATGGAGGTCGACCCCGAGCTGATCGTCCCGGACGAGGACAAGTCGCTCGACGAGGGCGCCATCCACCCCTGGTCGCACGGGCACACCAAGGAGTACTTCGGGCGGCTGGTCGGAGCCCTCGCGGACGCGCTGGGCTTCCGCACGGACATTCCCTTCGCCGGCCTGCCCCAGCGCGCCCGGAAGGCCCTGCTGTACGGGCACAAGACCCAGATCGAGGTCCGCTACCGCAACCGGTACGGACGCGAGCGGGTCTACACCACGCCCTTCGAGGGCGCCGTCCCGTTCGTCAAGCGGCGGCACAGCGAGGCCGAGAGCGACGCGAGCCGCGAGCGCTTCGAGGGCTACATGCGCGAGGTGCCCTGCCCCACCTGTGAGGGCACGCGCCTCAAGCCGATCGTCCTCGCGGTCACGGTGATGGAGAAGTCGATCGCGGAGGTCTCCGCGATGTCCATCAGCGACTGCGCCGACTTCCTGGGCAAGCTGAAGCTCAACGCCCGCGACAAGAAGATCGCCGAGCGCGTCCTCAAGGAGGTCAACGAACGACTGCGCTTCCTGGTCGACGTCGGCCTCGACTACCTCTCGCTGAACCGCGCGGCCGGCACCCTGTCGGGCGGCGAGGCCCAGCGGATCCGCCTGGCGACGCAGATCGGCTCGGGACTCGTCGGCGTCCTGTACGTCCTGGACGAGCCGTCCATCGGCCTGCACCAGCGCGACAACCACCGGCTCATCGAGACCCTGGTCCGCCTCCGCGACATGGGCAACACGCTCATCGTCGTCGAGCACGACGAGGACACCATCAAGGTTGCGGACTGGGTCGTCGACATCGGCCCCGGTGCGGGCGAGCACGGCGGCAAGGTCGTGCACAGCGGCTCCCTCAAGGAGCTCCTCGCCAACGCCGACTCGGTGACCGGGCAGTACCTGTCGGGCAAGAAGGAGATCGCGCTCCCGGACATCCGCCGCCCCGCCGACCCGAGCCGATCGCTCACGGTGCACGGCGCCCGCGAGAACAACCTCCAGGACATCGACGTGTCCTTCCCGCTCGGCGTGCTCACGGCCGTCACGGGCGTCTCGGGCTCCGGAAAGTCGACGCTCGTCAACGACATCCTGTACACGCACCTGGCCCGCGAGCTGAACGGCGCACGCAACGTGCCCGGCAGGCACACACGCGTGGAAGGCGACGACCTCGTCGACAAGGTCGTGCACGTCGACCAGTCGCCCATCGGCCGTACGCCCCGGTCGAACCCGGCGACGTACACCGGAGTCTTCGACCACGTCCGCAGGCTCTTCGCCGAGACGACCGAGGCGAAGGTGCGGGGCTACCAGCCCGGCCGCTTCTCCTTCAACGTCAAGGGCGGCCGCTGCGAGAACTGCTCGGGCGACGGCACGATCAAGATCGAGATGAACTTCCTGCCGGACGTGTACGTCCCCTGCGAGGTCTGCCATGGGGCGCGCTACAACCGGGAGACCCTGGACGTCCACTACAAGGGCAAGTCCATCGCCGAGGTCCTCGACATGCCGATCGAGGAGGCCCTGGACTTCTTCGAGGCCGTGCCCGCGATCTCCCGGCACCTGAGGACGCTCAACGACGTCGGCCTCGGCTACGTGCGGCTCGGCCAGTCCGCGCCGACGCTGTCCGGCGGCGAGGCGCAGCGCGTCAAGCTCGCCAGCGAGCTGCAGAAGCGGTCCACGGGACGCACGGTGTACGTGCTCGACGAGCCCACCACCGGTCTGCACTTCGAGGACATCAGCAAGCTGATCAAGGTTCTCTCGGGTCTGGTCGACAAGGGCAACACGGTCATCGTCATCGAGCACAACCTCGACGTCGTCAAGACCGCCGACTGGGTCATCGACATGGGCCCCGAGGGCGGCAGCGGCGGCGGCCTGGTCATCGCGGAGGGCACGCCGGAGCAGGTCGCCGGGGTTCCGGCCAGCCACACCGGCAAGTTCCTGCGCGAGATCCTCAGCGCCGAGCAGATCAGCGACGCCGCCTCGGTGAAGGCGCCCCGCAAGGCCGCGGCCAGGAAGACGGTGGCGGCCGGGGCGGCGGCACGCAAGACGGCCACGAAGACCGTGAGCGACACGGCTGCGAAGAAGACGGCCGCCAAGAAGACCTCCGCCGCCACGAAGAAGACAGCGGCGGCGAAGAAGACGGCCACGAAGGCGGCGCCCGCCAAGAAGACCACACGGGCGCGCAAGGCCTGACGGGAGCCAAGCACCCGCCTGAGCCCCGATCCATCTCCGCAGCGCACGGCGCCCCACGGGAACTCCCCGTGGGGCGCCGCGCGTTGTCCGGTCAGCCGCCCGCGCCATCCCGCCCCGAGCCTCGAAGAGCGCTCACGCGCCGCCCAGTTCCGAGGCGTACGGCGGTTCCGCGCCCGCACGTGAGCAGGTCACCGCCGCGGCGCGGGCCGCGAACGCCAGCAACTCCGTCCAGCCGTCGGAACCCAGATCCGCGAGTGCCGCCGGTGACAGGGCGCCGCGAGCGGCAAGGCCGTGCAGCAGCGCCGCGTTCACCGTGTCGCCGGCGCCGATCGTGTCCACGACGTCGACCGCCTCGCCGGGCACGGAGTGCGCGGAACCGTCGCGGGTGAAGACGGTGAGGCCGTTCCCGCCCCGCGTGACCACGACGGCGGAGGGCCCGGACGCCAGCCACTCGGCCGGCGTGCCACCGAGCCACTCCGCGTCCTCCGCCGACAGCTTGAGCAGCGAGACCGAGGGGAGCCAGCTCTTGAACCGGGCCCGGTAGGCGTCCGCATCGGAGATCAGCCCCGCCCGGATGTTCGGATCGAGCGCGGTGAACACGCCACGTGCGGCGGCGCTCCGCATCAGTTCCTCGTACGCGCTCGCGCCGGGCTCCAGCACCAGCGAACAGGTGCCGAAGGACACCGCTGCCGTGGCATCCGGAAGGCGGTCGGGTGCCACGAACAGGCGATCCGCCGTCCCCTCCACGTAGAAGGAGTACGCGGCCGAGCCGTCCGTACCGATCGAGGCGACAGCCAGGGTTGTCGGCTCCACGCCGCGCTGCACCGACGACACATCGACGCCCGCCTCGCGCAGCCCGTCCAGGAGAGCCTCACCGAAGGCGTCGGACGACACACGTGAGCAGAACGCGGTGGGGGAGCCCAGGCGGCCCAGAGCCACCGCGGTGTTGTAGGGGCCGCCGCCGAGTCGCGGCAGCAGGCCCACGAGCGCACCGGCGCCCTGCGGTACCAGATCGATGAGTGCCTCACCGGCGACGACGATCACGGCAGGATCCTTTCTCGCGGCGGTCGGAGGGGTGGAGCGGTTGGGGGGACTGAGGCTGGTGAAGGGGATCTGGGTCGACGGAGGAAACGGGGTGGACGGGGGGAGTGGGGTGGACGGGGAGGAGCGGGGTGTGGTGCCGGGTTGGAGTGGGGGCCGGTTGGGTGTGGGAGTCGCAGTTCCAGGGCGGCCCTCCTCTCATCGCGGCCCGCGGTCCCTCGGGGATCGCCCGGCTCACCGTCGCGCTTCCCTTGGGGTACCGCCCGCGCCGCCACCGGCGGGAGAGGCGTCGCCGGCGGGGGCGGCGTCGGTGGCCCCTCGGCTGTCCGTGGGCCCCGCATCCTCGGGGCAGCCGCACGAGGTGCGGTGGACGAACGTGCAGGGCAGCCGGAGGGTACGGCCCGGACGGCCCGGCGAGGCCAGCCGTTCCAGGAGCAAGCGGACGGCCTGCGCCCCGATCTCCCTGCTGGGCTGGGAGACAGCGGTCAGTCGGGGGGAGAACAGGTCAGCCCACGCGAAGTCGTCGAAGCAGCACAGCGCCAGGTCGTCCGGCACGGACAGGCCGAACTTCCGCAGGGCGCGCAGCGCGCCGATGGTCATCGCGTTGTTCCCCGTGACCAACGCCGTGGGAGGCGCCCCGAGGGAGAGCAGCGCTCCGGTCGCCTGCTCCGCCGCCTCGGACTGCGAGGCGCCGTGCACCACGAGCCGTTCGTCGTACGGCAGTCCGGCGCCCGCCAGCCCGTGGCGGTAGCCGGAAATCCGCTCGGTCGTGGTGCTGAGTCCGGGCAGCCCTGCCACCAGGCCGATCCGCTTGTGGCCGAGTCCGGCGAGGTGCGCGACCAACTGGGCCGTGGGCTCGGCGTTCTCGGCGCAGATCTGGTCGAAGCGGTACGGGGCTGCCGACGGCTCGTCCTCCCCGGGTCGGGGGAGGCCGGATGCATGGATGCCGGATGCGCCGCCCGCCTCCGCCGCGGTGCGGTCGACGAGTCGGTCCAGGAACACCGTCGGTACGTCGTGCCGGCCCAGATAGCGCAGCAACCCGGCCGGCTCCGCGGAGGGCGCGACGATCAGGCCGTCGACCCGTCGCTCGTGAAGGAGGCGGACGACCTTCCCTTCATGTTCGGGATCGTCATGCGGATCGGCGATGAGCAGGCTGTAACCCTGCTCCAGCGCGCCGGCCTCCACGCCCTGGAGGATCTCGGTGAAGTACGGGTTGCTGATGGCCGACACCGCCAGCCCGATCGACCGGGTCCGCGCCGTGACCAGGGAACGGGCCAGCGTGTTGTGCGTGTACCCGAGCGCTTCGATGGCGTCCAGGACGGCCTGGCGGGTCTGAGGGCGCACCGGTCGCGAGTCGTTCAGGACGTGCGAGACGGTCGCGATCGACACCCCCGCGTGCCGCGCCACGTCCACCATCGTCGCCATGAGCTTCCCTCCTGGGACGGACATCTGCGGCCGTCCTGGCGGGAACCTATCGCATGTCGGGGTGGACGTAAACGCTTGCGTAAGCGTTTACGTACTGCCTTGGCGAGCGACGGAGTGATGGGTGCGGTGGCCCCGGACGCCGGCCTGCGTAAACGTTCGCGCAAGCCTTTACGTGAACGTTTACGTGCCTCGCCGATCGGAGTCGACCAGAGCGGAAAGGACCGGTTCGGGAGCCGCCCGGGAGCCGGCCGGGGCCGGCCGGGGTCGACCAGATGCGGACCGGAAAGGACCGGAGTGACCGGGGTGAACCGGAGCTGACTGCGGCCGGTTGAGGCCGACCGCATCCGACCAGAACGAACCCAGCCGACCGCAGTCCACCTCAGCCGCTCCTCACCCGCACCCCCGCCCGAATCGGAATGATCCGCACCGGTATCGTCGGTCCGCCACACCGTGCATGCCGCCCGGGTGCGGGTACTCCGGACCGCCGTCCCCGGACACCGCCCCCGCATGCCGCCTCAGATGCCGTCCGACCAGGGGAGACCTCATGCCCGGCCGTCCGTCCGTCCGCGAGTCGCCGTACCGTTCTGCGAGGGGCGGCTGCGACGCCGGTTGTCGGCCTCGGTCTCACCGCCTGTTCGTCAGGAGGCGGCGCCGGGGCGGTCCCCCCGACGCCCACCGCGCCCGTCGAGCTCGGCGCCGGGAACGAGATCCCCAAGGGGAGCGCCAAGCTCTACCGGGACCACAATGTGGTGGTCAGCCGCGCCGGGGACGGATCCCTGAAGGCGTACAGCACGATCTGTACGCATGCCGGGTGCCCCATCAACAAGCTGGCGGGCACGACGCTCACCTGTCCCTGTCACGGCAGCGAGTTCGACGCGGCGACGGGCAAGGTGCTGCACGAGCCCGCCACGGAGCCGCTCAACAAGCTGTCCGTGGAGGTCAGGGACGGGAAGATCGTCGCGGGCCCGGCTGCCTGACGGCGTTACTCCCAGTCCCAGGCGATTCCCACGATTCCCGACCGCACCCGCTGTTCGACCAGGTGCACCGAGCGGTGCTGCCCGCTCAGCGTCAGTTCCTGGCGGCCGCTGCGGGGGGGCGGCTGCCGAGTGCTGGGTGAACCGGTGGCAGCGCACCGGCAGCGCCCGTTCGTCGAAGCGCACCTGGAGCGCGTACTGGCCACCCGCGAAGCTGAACCCGCGGATGTACTCGCTGGATGCGCCGGCCGTGCCGTCGTCGAAGCCGTAGCGGAAGAGGAACGTGTCGCCGGTGCGCAGTCGGGTGTCGAAGAGGAACTCGGCCACGAGTACTCCGGTGTCGTGGTGCCAGCGCACGCGGCCGGTCCGGCAGTTCTCCAGCGCGCGCACCGCCATTCGGTTGGGGGTGCAGCCCGGGTCGCCGTGGTGGATGGCCACGTACCGGTCCACGCCGTCCTTGTGGGCGCGCACGATGTGCTGCGATTCGCGGCCGCGCAGTTCGCGGTGTGCGCCGATGTGCACGCGCTCGTGGTGGCCGATGGTGTGCAGCCCGCCGTCGAGTGGGGACTCCAGTTCGTCGAGCAGGCGTTCAAGTACGCCGGAGGCTTCCACCAGGGCGCGGTACGAGCGGCTTGCGGGGCGTTCGACGCCCGGGAGCTCCTCGTTCTGGGCGAGGAGTCTGATCAAGGATTCGTCCGGCAGTTGGAGGATCTCCTCCAGGGCCCGGACGGCGCGCAGCGACTCGGGGCGCTGCGGACGCCGGGCGCCCTGCTGCCAGTAACTCAGGCTCGTCACGCCGACCTTCACCCCGTAGCGTGACAAGTGGTGCTGCACGCGCTGCAGGGGCAGCCCGCGGGCGGCTATCGCGGCGCGCAGCGCGATATGGAAGGGGCCGCCCCGCAGGGCCGTCTCCAGTTCCGCCGGGGCGAGATCCACGTGCTCTGTGCCGTGCCGCATGCGCGGGCCTTTCTGTGAATGTTCACAAACGGCTGGTCAGACCGTTCGCGCGGGTGCCAAGGGCGCCTGGTGGGCGTGCGGGGATTGTTCACATCCGTACGGCCTTGTTCACGGCCCCGAGTTCCACCGCATTGAAGCGTGTTGACCAAGTCCCGACAACACCTGATGCTCAACCGCAGTGTCCCGACGCGTTCCGCTCCGCGCCTCGAACCCCCTCGGGAGGAACGCGATGTGCCTCAGAAGGCTCATCGTCCCCGCCGTCGCCTCCGTGTCCCTCCTGGCGGCCGTCAGCACCGGCCCGGCGGCGTCCGCCGAGGATGGGGCAGCCGTCCCGCCGTCCGCTGCCCCCGCCTCGACAGGGCGTGCTTCCGTTGCCCACGCCTCCGCTTCCCGCGGTGGCGGGCGTCTCGTGCCTGGCGGCGGCGCGCGCGACCTCCAGACCTCAGGCCGTTCCGGCGAGTCCCGTCATGCCGACCGGTCCCGCACCCTTAAGGACTTCGGTGACTCCGACTCCGCCGGCCGCTTGGAGGACTCTCGTCACTCCGACGACTCCCTTCCCCTCAACGCCCCCGACCACTCGGGCCACTTCGGTGACCCCGGCGATGCACGGGAGACCGACGGGAAGAATGCGACCGACGTGACCATCGCGGTCGTCTCGGCCGTGGCAGGGGTGGGCGCCCTGGTGGCCCTCATCCTGAGTGCGGTACGGGCCGTGCGCCGACGACGCCGGTGACCGGGACGACAGGATGGCGCCTCAGGCGCGGTCGTCGCTGACCCGAGGGGCCGCCGTCGACGGCGAGAGGTCGTGGCCGATCCGGAAGGTCCGCCGCGGCCGAAAGGGGATCACAGCAGCTCACGGAGCTCACAGCAGCCGGGCTATCGCGCGGACCGACAACTCCGACTTGTGGAGGAAGCCCCGGGCAGGGGTGGCCGCGACGAGTTCCTGGAAGTCCTCCCGGTCGTGCGTCGAGATCAGGATCACGACGGGCACGGCGTCGGCGATGCGCCGCACCACGTCCAGACCGCTCTCGCCGTGGAGGTCGAGGTCGACCAGCGCGACGTCCGGGGCGAGCTCCCGGGCCCGTACGACGGCTTCCACGCCGGTCGAGGCGACCCCGACGACCTGGGCCCCGCCACATTCCAGCAGGGCGCGTGCCGACTCGACGTAACGGGGGCTGTCGTCGACGAGGAGACAGCGCATGGCCATGCGGACAGCTTCCCAACCGGTGGGCGCGTTCGCCCTCCGGCTAGCCGGTAAGTACTGAAGTCCGGTGCGCTGTATGCGGGTTCGCGCCTACGCAGCGCAATCACGTGTCACGGGCGGTAGCATGGTGTCGCCCTGGGGTGACCGTGTTCCACCGGTCGAGTGGGGGTGCACCGTGGCGTCGTTCCGAAGGAAATCGAGCGCACCGGACAGGACCAGAGGCATCGAGGCCGGCTTCCTCGCCCTCTTGGAGGCAGGGACCTCGCGGACCTCTGCCGTCGGGTGTCGGCCGCGTCATGGGTGACGACAGACGGGCCCGCATGCCGGCCGCTTTGAGGGGTCGAAACCCTCGCCCGCAGGGAGCGAGCCGACCGGGCCGATCCACCAATCCACCGGGTCGTTCGGATCCACCGGACCGTTCGCCGCAGCCGCAGCCGCAGCCGCAGCCGCAGCCGCAGCCGCAGCCACCGGACGTCGGGATCAACCCCGGGCCACTGCCGGGCAAGCCGGCGCCTCGTTCCGTGCTGCCGGTGGCCGCGCTGCTCTGCCTGACCGCCCTCATGGTCTTCCGTCAGGGGGAAGAAGCGTGCGCCGTACGCAGTGTCACGGCGCCCACGGGGGTGGCGAGCACGGCAGCGGGACCGCACGAACCCGCCACCGCGAGGCATCCGGTGGAGGGTCTGCCGGAGGCTGTCCCGGACAGACGGGCGTCGGAGTCCGAACGCGCCGTGAACGCAACGAAGGCGGACCACGCGCCACTGCCGGCCCGGGCCGCGGATCCGCCTGCCTCCGCACTCGACACGCCCGGCGAACCGGCCATGACCCCCGGGCGCGGGGTCGCGTACGCCCAGGCCGTCGGGCAGCGCGAACTCGTACGGATCGGCGCGGGGATGACCTTGGTCGTCGCTCTGGTCCTGGTCCTGGTTCTGCGCCGCTGCCGCACGCGCTCGCCGGCCGAGGTGTCCGGGATGCTCGCGTCCGCGGCCGCGCACCAGGATCGCCGCACCGCCGAAGAGGAGTTGACGGGTGTCTTCGACCTCTCGCTCGACCTCGTCTGCATCTACGGCCCCGACGGCTACTTCAAGCGCGTGAACCCGGCTTTCGGGCGGGCCCTCGGTTACGGGGACGAGGCGCTGCTCTCCAGACCCTGGATCGAGTTCGTCCACCGGGACGACCGGGCACACACGCGTGCCGCCATCGAGGCTCTCGCACACACCGCGCGCGCCACTCACGACGGGGACGCTGCGGACCCCGCCGGACATGCCGAGTTCGAGAACCGGTGCCTGCGTCGGGACGGCACCGAGTGCTGGTTGCAGTGGAGCGCTCGTCCGGTGGCCGGTGACGGGTCGGTCCTCGCGGTCGCACGCGACGTGAGCGGGAGCCGCCGCACCGACCGGGAACAGGCCGCGCTGCGCCGCGTCGCCACGCTGGTGGCCCGCGGCGTCCCTCCCCAGGAGGTCTTCGCCTCCGTCGCGCACGAGGTGGGGCTGGTGCTGAGCACGGGCTCCGCCTCGGTGCTGCGGTACGAGGCCGACGGCGCCGTCACCGTCCTCGGGTCCGCGCCCGTGGTGGCGGAGGGGCAGGCGGCAGCGGCGGCGGTGGCCGGGACCGGAAGCGCGGCCCGCTCCGGGCGTTCGGTCGGCGCGCCGATCGTGGTGGAGGACCGCCTCTGGGGCGTGGTCGTCGCGGCCTCGGTGAGCCGCGATCCGCTTCCGGTGGACGCGGAGTCCCAGCTCGCCGACTTCACCGAGCTGGTCGCCACCGCCATCGCGAACGCCGATGCCCGGGCCCAGCTCAGTGCCTCACGCGCGCGTGTGGTGGCCGCGGCGGACGCGTCGAGGCTGCGTATCGAGCGGGATCTGCACGACGGTGTCCAGCAGCGGTTGGTCTCCCTCCGGCTGGACCTGCGGACGGCCGAGTCGATGACGGGCGACCAGCCGCCCGGGCTCTCCGCGCAGTTGGCGCACATCGGCAAGGGTCTCGACGACGCCTTCGAGGACCTCATGCACATCGCCCGCGGCATCCACCCCGCGATCCTGTCCCGAGGCGGTCTGGGGCCGGCCCTGCGGGCTCTGGCCCGCCGCTGTGCGGTACCCGTGGAGCTCGACCTCCGGCTGCCCGGCGGGCGGTTGCCGGAGCGGACCGAGGTCGCCGTCTACTACGTGACCTCCGAATGCCTCACCAACGCCGTCAAACACGCGCGTGCCACTGTCGTGGAGGTCGGAGCCCGCGTCCACGACCGTGTCCTGGAGGTGTCCATCACGGACGACGGCCGTGGCGGCGCCGAACCGGGCCGCGGTTCCGGTCTCGTCGGACTCGCCGACCGGGTCGAGGCGATCGGAGGCAGGCTGGGCGTCAGCAGTCCGCCGGGCGCCGGCACGCGGGTGACCGTGAGGCTGCCGCTGGAAGAGCCGACGACCACTGCCTGACCGCCCGCCCCATCGGGAAACGGCGTCGGCACGGCGGGCACGGACCGACCGCCGTCGTCCACCGATCCGTGCCCGCCGTGCCTCCCGCGGCCCGTGGGCCGCCCTTCCGCCCTGGCCCAGGTGACCTCTCCGCCTTCGTCCGGGCCGGTCCTGCGCCCCTCGCCGGGAGGGGGGTCTCTCCGCCCTCGCCCGGGCGGGCGAGTTCCCATCCGCGCGGCGTCCGCGCCCGTACGTCCTCCAGCATGGCTCCGTGCCGTCCGCGCGTCGTCACGGCCAGCGTCCAGAAGGGTCTTACCGGCCGCCCCCATCGCGTACCCCTGCTAGCCGTAACTGCCCCGGTCGGGCAGGCTGTTGGGGGCGCATTTCCACCGGGCTGGCACGGCGGACGGGGACCGGGACCATGGACAGGGAGCAGTCGGCGCGGGGACGGGTGGTTCTCGCCGACGACGACGTCCTGCTCAGGGAGGGACTGGCGAGCCTGTGCGAGCGGGTGGGACACCGGGTGGTCGGGCAGGCCGGTGACGCGGCCCGGCTGCTGGAGCTGGTCGCCGAGAGGCGCCCGGACGTGGCGATCGTGGACATCAGGATGCCGCCGACCCACTCGACGGAGGGGCTCAGGGCGGCCCGCACGATCCGCGAGCGGTACCCGGCGCTCGGGATCCTCGTCCTGTCGGCGTACGTCGAGGTCGAGGACGCCTTGGAGCTGCTGGCGGGCGGCCGGGGGATCGGCTATCTCCTCAAGAGCCGGATCACCGTCGTGGACGAGTTCACCGAGACGCTGGACCGGATCCGCAAGGGCGGCTGCGTCGTCGACCCGTCGCTGGTGCGGGAGCTCGTCACCGCCCGCCGCCGCGACGACCCGCTGTCCTTCCTCAGCTCCCGGGAGCGCGAGGTGCTGGCCCTGATGGCCGAGGGCCGCTCCAACGCCGGGATCGGCCGGCGGCTGTGGGTGACCGAGGGCACCGTCGAGAAGCACGTCCGCAGCATCCTGGGCAAGCTGCGCCTCCCCGAGGAGCGGGACGACCACCGCCGCGTCCGGGCCGTACTGACGTTCCTGGAGTCCCGCCAGGCGGGCCCGCGCTAGGGGGCGTGCGGGCCGGTCCCGGCCGGGTCCTCCCAGGCCGGCAGCGGGGGGACGGCGCGCGTGCGGTGCAACGCCGTCGTCCACAGGCGTGCCCGGGACCCCGACACGCTGTCACCCCACGCCAGTAGGGTGTGAGACATGGCCGACCCCTCCAGCTACCGCCCCAAGCCGGGAGAGATCCCGGACACACCCGGGGTCTACAAATTCCGTGACGATCACCGCCGGGTGATCTACGTCGGAAAGGCGAAGAGCCTCCGCCAGCGCCTGGCCAATTACTTCCAGGACCTCTCCGGCCTCCACCCGCGCACCCGCACGATGGTCACCACGGCCGCGTCCGTGGAGTGGACCGTGGTGTCCACGGAGGTCGAGGCCCTGCAGCTGGAGTACTCCTGGATCAAGGAGTTCGACCCCCGGTTCAACGTCAAGTACCGCGACGACAAGAGCTACCCCTACCTCGCGGTGACGATGAACGAGGAGTTCCCCCGCGTCCAGGTGATGCGCGGCCACAAGCGCAAGGGAGTGCGCTACTTCGGGCCGTACGCGCACGCGTGGGCCATCCGCGACACCGTCGACCTGCTGCTCCGCGTCTTCCCGGTGCGCACGTGCTCGGCAGGGGTCTTCAAGAACGCGGCCCGCACCGGCCGCCCCTGCCTCCTCGGCTACATCGGCAAGTGCTCCGCCCCCTGCGTCGGCCGCATCTCCCCGGACGAGCACAGGGAACTGGCCGAGGAGTTCTGCGACTTCATGGCCGGCCGCACGGGGACGTACATCCGCCGCCTGGAGCGGCAGATGGCCGACGCGGCCGAGGAGATGGAGTACGAGCGGGCGGCCCGGCTGCGCGACGACATCGGGGCCCTGAAGAAGGCGATGGAGAAGAACGCCGTCGTGCTCGCCGACGCCACCGACGCGGACCTGATGGCCGTCGCCGAGGACGAGCTGGAAGCCGCCGTGCAGATCTTCCACGTCCGCGGCGGCCGGGTGCGCGGTCAGCGCGGCTGGGTCACCGACAAGGTGGAGGCCGTCACCACCGGTGACCTCGTCGAACACGCGCTGCAGCAGCTGTACGGCGAGGAGAGCGGCGACTCCGTGCCCAAGGAGGTGCTGGTCCCGGCGCTCCCCGACCTCGTGGAGTCGGTCCAGGAGTGGCTCACCGCCCGCCGCGGGTCGAACGTGTCCCTGCGCATCCCGCAGCGCGGGGACAAGAAGGCCCTCATGGAGACCGTGCAGCGCAATGCGCAGCAGGCGCTCGTCCTGCACAAGACGAAGCGGGCCTCCGACCTGACCACCCGCTCGCGCGCCCTGGAGGAGATCGCCGAGGCGCTCGACCTGGCGAGCGCACCCCTGCGGATCGAGTGCTACGACATCTCGCATCTCCAGGGCGACGACGTGGTGGCCTCCATGGTCGTCTTCGAGGACGGACTCGCACGCAAGAGCGAATACCGGCGCTTCCAGATCAAGGGCTTCGAGGGGCAGGACGACGTCCGGTCCATGCACGAGGTGATCAGCCGCCGGTTCAAGCGCTACCTCGCCGAGAAGGAGAAGACGGGGGAGTGGGCCGACGCCGGGAGCGAGCTCACCGAGGAGGACGGCCGTCCCAAGAGGTTCGCCTACCCGCCCCAGCTGATCGTCGTCGACGGCGGCCGGCCGCAGGTCGCCGCGGCCAAGCGGGCACTGGACGAACTCGGCATCGACGACATCGCCGTGTGCGGCCTCGCCAAGCGGCTGGAAGAGGTCTGGGTCCCCGCGGAGGACGACCCGGTGGTGCTGCCGCGCACCAGTGAGGGCCTCTATCTGCTCCAGCGCGTGCGCGACGAGGCCCACCGCTTCGCGATCACGTACCAGCGGGCCAAGCGGGCCAAGCGCTTCCGGGCGAGCCCGCTGGACGACGTGCCGGGCCTGGGCGAGACCCGCAAGCAGGCGTTGATCAAGCACTTCGGTTCGGTGAAAAAGCTGCGATCCGCGACAATCGACCAGATCTGTGAAGTCCCCGGCATAGGCCGCAAGACGGCCGAGGCGGTCGCCGTGGCCTTCGCCCAGGCGGCTCCGGCCGCACCCGCCGTCAACACGGCGACTGGGGAGATCATGGAGGAAGAGGAACCCGAGACGACGGCGGGTCCCTCGGGGGAGCCCGTGGCCGCGGGCGCCTCGGACGAGCGACGGGGGCAGGAGAGATGACCGAACAGCACGCTGAGGAAGAACGCCCAGCACAGGGCCAGGAACCGCACAGGGGTGCGGGCGAGGATCACCCGGGACGCGCGGCTCAGGACGCGGCGGGCCGGGAACAAGAGGCGGGGGGAGACGGAGCGCAGGTGAGTACGGGCATCGAGAAGGCCGGGGCCCCGGAGGCGGTGATCCCCGAGCTGGTGATCATCTCCGGCATGTCCGGCGCGGGCAGGTCGACGGCCGCCAAGTGTCTGGAGGACCTCGGCTGGTTCGTCGTCGACAACCTGCCGCCCGCGCTGATCCCCACCATGGTGGAGCTCGGCGCCCGCTCCCAGGGCAACGTCGCACGCATCGCGGTCGTCGTGGACGTACGCGGCCGTCGCTTCTTCGACAACCTCCGCGAGTCCCTCGCCGACCTGGAGGCCCGGCACGTCACCCGGCGGATCGTCTTCCTGGAGTCCTCGGACGAGGCGCTGGTGCGCCGCTTCGAGTCCGTGCGCCGCCCGCATCCCCTGCAGGGCGACGGACGCATCGTCGACGGCATCGCCGCCGAGCGCGAACTGCTGCGCGAGCTGCGCGGCGACGCCGACCTGGTGATCGACACCTCCAGCCTGAACGTGCACGAGCTGCGCGCCAAGATGGACGCCCAGTTCGCCGGCGAGGAGGAGCCCGAGCTGCGGGCCACCGTCATGTCCTTCGGCTTCAAGTACGGCCTGCCGGTCGACGCCGACCTGGTCGTGGACATGCGCTTCCTGCCCAACCCGCACTGGGTCCCGGAGCTGCGCCCCTTCACCGGCCTCAACGAGGAGGTCGCCGGGTACGTCTTCAACCAGCCCGGCGCCAAGGAGTTCCTCGACCGCTACACCGAGCTGCTCCAGCTCATCGCCGCCGGATACCGGCGCGAGGGCAAGCGCTACGTGACCATCGCGGTCGGCTGCACCGGCGGCAAGCACCGCTCGGTCGCCACGTCCGAGAAGCTCGCCGCCCGACTGGCGTCCGAGGGAGTGGAGACGGTCGTCGTCCACCGGGACATGGGCCGCGAATGACCGGAAGCGCACTGCGGCTGGGCAGGCTGCGCCGGACCGCGCCGGAACGGCGCGGCGGCAAGGCGCGCCGCCGGGGCGCCCAGCCGAAGGTCGTCGCCCTGGGCGGCGGCATGGGGCTGTCCGCGTCGCTGGCCGCCCTGCGCCGGATCACCGGCGACCTCACCGCCGTCGTCACCGTGGCCGACGACGGCGGCTCCAGCGGGCGCCTGCGCGACGAGCTGGGCGTGCTGCCGCCCGGGGACCTGCGCAAGGCGCTGGCCGCGCTGTGCGGCGACGACGACTGGGGCCAGACCTGGGCCCGAGTCATCCAGCACCGTTTCCAGTCCAAGGGCGACCTGCACGAGCACGCGGTCGGCAATCTGCTGATCGTCGCCCTCTGGGAGCAGCTCGGCGACCACGTCCAGGCTCTCGACCTGGTCGGCAGGCTCCTCGGCGCCCAGGGCCGGGTCCTGCCCATGTCCGCGGTGCCGCTGGAGCTCCAGGCGCTGGTCAAGGGCCACGACCCGGCCCGGCCGGAGGATGTCGACACCGTCCGCGGCCAGGCCACCGTCGCCCTGACCCCGGGCGAGGTGCAGTCCGTGCACGTCGTGCCGCACGGCCCGCCCGCCGTTCCCGAGGCCGTGGAAGCGGTCCTCGACGCGGACTGGGTGGTGCTCGGGCCGGGCTCCTGGTTCTCCTCCGTGATCCCGCACCTGCTGGTGCCCGATCTGCTCGACGCCCTGACGCAGACCAAGGCCCGCCGGGTGCTCTCCCTGAACCTCGTCCCGCAGCCCGGGGAAACCGATGGCTTCTCCCCGCAGCGTCATTTGGAGGTTTTGGGACGACACGCCCCTAAACTCGCCCTGGACGTGGTGCTGGCCGACGAGGCCGCCGTGCCCGACCGCGACTCACTGACCGACGCCGCCAAGCGGTTCGGCGCCGCGGTCGAGCTGGCGCCGGTGGCCCGGACCGACGGCACTCCGCGGCACGACCCGGAGCTGTTGGCCGCCGCGTACGACCGTATTTTTCGGATGCATGGAAGGATCGGCCCATGGCGATGACGGCAGCGGTGAAGGACGAGATCTCCCGGCTTCCCGTCACCCGGACCTGCTGCAGAAAGGCGGAGGTCTCCGCCATTCTGCGGTTCGCGGGCGGCCTTCACCTGGTGAGCGGCCGGATCGTGATCGAGGCGGAGCTGGACACCGCGATGGCGGCGCGTCGGCTGAAGCGGGACATTCTGGAGATCTTCGGCCACAGCTCCGAACTGATCGTGATGGCGCCCGGCGGTCTGCGCCGCGGCTCCCGTTACGTCGTACGCGTGGTGGCGGGCGGCGACCAGCTGGCCCGCCAGACGGGGCTGGTCGACGGCCGCGGCCGTCCGATCCGCGGGCTGCCCCCGCAGGTGGTCTCGGGGGCCACCTGCGACGCCGAGGCCGCGTGGCGCGGGGCCTTCCTCGCGCACGGCTCCCTCACCGAGCCGGGGCGCTCCTCCTCCCTGGAGGTGACCTGCCCGGGACCCGAGGCGGCGCTCGCGCTGGTCGGCGCGGCGCGTCGGCTCTCCATCGCGGCGAAGGCCCGCGAGGTCCGCGGGGTCGACCGCGTGGTCGTCCGCGACGGGGACGCCATCGGGGCGCTGCTGACCCGGCTCGGCGCGCACGAGTCGGTGCTGGCCTGGGAGGAGCGGCGGATGCGCCGCGAGGTCCGCGCCACCGCCAACCGGCTCGCCAACTTCGACGACGCCAACCTGCGCCGTTCGGCCCGCGCCGCCGTCGCCGCCGGAGCGCGGGTGCAGCGCGCCCTGGAAATCCTGGGCGAGGAGGTCCCGGAGCACCTCGCCGCCGCCGGCCGGCTGCGCATGGAGCACAAGCAGGCCTCCCTGGAGGAGCTGGGCGCGCTCGCCGACCCGCCGCTGACCAAGGACGCCGTCGCCGGCCGTATCCGCAGGCTGCTCGCCATGGCCGACAAGCGGGCGCAGGACCTCGGCATCCCGAGCACGGAGTCCAACCTCACCGAGGAGATGGCCGACAACCTCGTGGGCTGACCCGCCGGACTCCGGTCCCGCGCCACCCGTAGAGCTCAACACGCCGGTGCCGACGCCCACTTGGGACGTCGGCACCGGCGTTTGTCGGTGCTTGATGCGCCCTTGACTTGATGATGAAGTGTCATGAGCCTGGCTCTGTTCGCCGCCGTGGCGAACCAGTGCAAGGGGGACTCATGAGACGAAGAGCGAGAGCGATCCTCGCTGCGAGCGCGCTCCTGCTGGGCGGTGCGGGCCTGGCCCCGGCCGCCCAGGCACAGGACGGCAGTTCACCCGAGCCGGACGCGAACGCCGTCAAGGTGTTCCGCGCCGAGGTCACGAAGCAGCAGGTACCCCTGCTGCTCGCGGCCGGACAGGATGCCCACGAACTCGGCGAACAGGCGCCGGACAAGGGCACCGCGTCGGTGGAGGTCTACCTCACCGACAAGCAGGCGAAGAAGCTGGAGAAGCAGGGCGTCGAGCTCACCGAGCACACGCTGTCGGCCAGGGCCGAGGCCCGCGTGGAGGCGGCGGGCGACGGCGTGTTCCGCCCGTACAGCGGCAAGGGCAATCTCCGGGAGGAGATCCTCAGGACGGGCCAGGAGCACCCGGGGCTCACCAAAGTCGTGTCCATCGGCAAGACCGTCAAGGGCCAGGACATCCTCGCGCTCAAGCTGACCAAGGGCGCCAAGAAGGCGAAGGACGGCGCGAAGCCGTCCGTGCTCTACATGTCCAACCAGCACGCGCGCGAGTGGATCACGCCGGAGATGACCCGGCGTCTGATGCACTACTACCTCGACAACTACGCGACCGACAAGCGGGTCAAGAAGCTCGTCGACTCCACCGAACTGTGGTTCGTGCTGTCCGCCAACCCCGACGGCTACGACTACACGTTCGCCTCCGACGGCGACCGGCAGTGGCGCAAGAACCTCCGGGACGTCAACGGCGACGGGACCATCACGACCGGCGACGGCGTCGACCTCAACCGGAACTTCGCCTACAAGTGGGGCTACGACGACGAGGGCTCGTCACCGAGCCCCACCAGCCAGACCTACCGCGGCGCGAGCCCCGGCTCGGAGCCCGAGACGAAGGCCCTGGACGCCTTCGAGAAGCGCATCGACTTCACGTACGGCATCAACTACCACTCCGCCGCCGAGCTGCTCCTGTACGGAGTGGGCTGGCAGGTGGCGACGCCCAGCCCGGACGACGTGCTCTACAGGTCACTCGCCGGCACCCCTGAGAACTCGGCGGTCGAGGGCTACCACCCGCAGGTCTCCTCCGAGCTGTACACGACCAACGGCGAGGCCGACGGCCACGCGAGCAACGTCAACGGCACGGCGATGTTCACCCCCGAGATGTCGACCTGCCAGACCGCGTCGAACCTCCACCCGGACGACGCCTGGAACGTGGCCGACTGCGCCTCGGTCTTCACCTTCCCCGACGACGAGAAGCTGATCGAGCAGGAGTTCCGCAAGAACGTCCCGTTCGCGCTCTCCGTCGCCGAGACCGCGGCCCACCCCGACCGGCCGTCCTCGGCGGTGGGCATCGACGCGCCCGACTTCAGCCCGGCCGCCTTCACCACCTCGTACGCGCGCGGCGCCGACCAGGAGGTCTCCGTCGTCGCCCGCAGGTCCGTACGCGACAAGGAGCTCAAGTACCGCGTCAACGGCGGCCGTACGCACGACATGGCGCTCCGACCCTGGAAGGGCGGCGAGACCTACGGCGGCGAGGACAACCTCTATTTCGACGAGTACCGCGCCAAGGTCCGGGACGGCGACACCGGCGACAAGGTCGAGGTCTGGTTCACCGGTGAGACCCGGAGCGGGAAGCCCACCTCCAGCACCCACTTCACCTACACCGTGGCCGAGCGGCCGCGGGCCGACACCCTCGTGGTCGCCGAGGAGGGCACGACCGCGTCCCAGGCGCAGAAGTACGTCGACGCCCTGAAGGCCAACGGCCACCGGTCCGTCGTCTGGGACGTCGCCACCCAGGGCGCCCCCGACGCGCTCGGCGTCCTCGGCCACTTCGACACGGTCGTCCACTACACGGGTGCCGACCGGCCCGGCAACGCCACCCAGCTCCAGCTGCGGGCCTTCCTCAACGAGGGCGGCAAGCTGATCGAGGCGGGCGAGCAGGCCGGCGGCAACGTCGACCTCGGCGGCGGCACTCTCTCGAACGACTTCAGCCAGTACTACCTGGGCGCCTACTCGCGCACGACGACCCCCGGGACCACCGGCTACGAGGGCTCCGGCAAGCTCGCGGGGGTCACGGCACCACTCGGTGACGCGCCCGGCAACCCGCTGAACGCGGCGGGCACCTACGGCGTCACCTCGGACACGCTGCCCGTCGGCCAGTACCCGCAGTTCGCGAGTGCGGGCGCGGGCCGGTTCGCCGGGTCGGTCAACCCCTACGGGCCGTACGCGGGCTCGTACATGGCCGCCGCCGTCCACACCGACGACGCCTACAAGCGCCTCACCCGCACGATCGACCTCACCGGGGTGAGCGCGGCCGACCAGCCGACGCTGCGCACCCAGCTGCTGTGGGACACCGAGCCCGGCTACGACCACGCGGTGCTGGAGATCCACACCACCGGTGCCGACGACTGGACCACGCTCCCCGACAAGGGCGGCGCCACCGGCTCCGCCGTCCCGGCCGAGTGCGAGGCGGGATTCCTGCTCAACGAGCACCCCTTCCTCGAGCACTACCTGACGCAGGGTGCCACGGCGTGCACCGGCACGGGCAGCAGCGGCGCGTGGCACAGCTTCACGGGCGCTTCGGACGGCTGGCAGCGGGCCGACTTCGACCTGAGCGCGTACGCCGGCAAGTCCGTGGAGGTCTCGCTGAGCTACATCACCGACCCGAGCAGCGGCGGCCACGGCGTCCTCGCGGACGACGCCTCGCTCGTCGTCGGCGGCACGGCCACCGGGACCGAGGGCTTCGAGACGTCGCTCGGCGCGTGGAGCGTCCCGGGGCCCCCGGCGGGCAGTCCCGCCGTTCTCAAGGACTGGACGCGCGCCGGAGCGCTGTTCCAGACGTACGCGGGCGTCACCACGGACGACACCGTGCTGCTGGGCTTCGGCCTGGAGCACGTCGCCGCGGCGGCCGACCGGACGGCACTGCTCGGAAAGGCGCTCGCGGCCCTGGACGACTGATGCCACCGGGTCAACAGAGCATGACGACAGGTAGCCGGAACGAGTGATCGGATCTTCGGAGGCGGGCGGTCCGTACCCCTACTGGCGGGTACGGACCGCACTGCCGTGTATGGGCCCTCTCGATGTCACTCCGGGGGCCTCAGGGGGGTAGGGTCGTAGGCGGTCGGGGACATCCCATACAACTCGCCGGCATCTGCAGCCGGCGTACCAACGAGGAGATCGGTTTCGTGACGATCCGCGTAGGCATCAACGGCTTTGGCCGCATCGGTCGTAACTACTTCCGCGCGCTGCTGGAGCAGGGTGCTGACATCGAGATCGTGGCTGTCAACGACCTGGGTGACACCGCGACCACCGCTCACCTGCTCAAGTACGACACCATTCTGGGCCGCCTCAAGGCCGAGGTGTCGCACACCGCCGACACGATCACCGTCGACGGCCACACCATCAAGGTGCTCTCCGAGCGCAACCCCTCCGACATCCCGTGGGGCGACCTCGGCGTCGACATCGTCATCGAGTCGACCGGCATCTTCACCAAGAAGGCCGACGCCGAGAAGCACATCGCGGGCGGCGCCAAGAAGGTCCTCATCTCGGCTCCGGCCAAGGACGAGGACATCACCATCGTGATGGGCGTCAACCAGGACAAGTACGACGCGGCCAACCACCACGTCATCTCCAACGCCTCCTGCACCACCAACTGTGTGGCGCCGATGGCCAAGGTGCTCGACGAGAACTTCGGCATCGTCAAGGGCCTGATGACGACGGTCCACGCGTACACGAACGACCAGCGCATCCTGGACTTCCCGCACTCGGACCTGCGCCGCGCCCGCGCCGCCGCCGAGAACATCATCCCGACCACGACGGGTGCCGCCAAGGCGACCGCCCTGGTCCTCCCGCAGCTCAAGGGCAAGCTCGACGGCATCGCCATGCGCGTCCCGGTCCCGACCGGTTCCGCCACCGACCTCGTCGTGACGCTGCAGCGCGAGGTCACCAAGGACGAGGTCAACGCCGCGTTCAAGAAGGCCTCCGACGACGGCGACCTCAAGGGCTTCCTGACGTACACCGAGGACGCGATCGTCTCCTCGGACATCGTCGGCGACCCGGCCTCCTGCACCTTCGACTCCTCCCTGACCATGGTCCAGGAGGGCAACACGGTGAAGATCCTCGGCTGGTACGACAACGAGTGGGGCTACTCCAACCGCCTCGTCGACCTCACGGTCTTCGTCGGCGGCCAGCTCTAGGTCCCGGAGCAGGCACCTCGATGTGAGCGCAGGGCTCGGGCAGCGCAAGGCCGCGCTGTCCGGGCCCTCTCTCGCGTACCGATCGATCAGCCCTCTCGGATCCCACGAGCCCTCTAGGAGTCCCCTCATGAAGACGATCGACGAACTTCTCGCCGAAGGCGTGGACGGCAAGCGGGTCTTCGTCCGCGCCGACCTGAACGTGCCGCTGGCCGACGGCCGGATCACCGACGACGGCCGGATCCGCGCCGTCCTGCCCACCGTCAAGGCCCTCGCGGACGCGGGCGCCAAGGTGGTCGTCGCCTCGCACCTGGGCCGCCCCAAGGGCGCCCCGGACCCGGCGTTCTCCCTGCTGCAGCCCGCCGAGCGCCTCGGTGAACTCCTCGGCGCGCCCGTCGCGTTCGCCCAGGACACCGTCGGCCCGGCCGCCCACGACGCGGTGAACGGCCTGCAGCCCGGCCAGGTCGCCGTCATCGAGAACCTGCGCTTCAACCCCGGCGAGACGTCCAAGGACGACGCCGAGCGTGCCGCGTTCGCCGACCAGCTGGCCGCCCTGGCCGACGTCTACGTGGGCGACGGCTTCGGTGCCGTGCACCGAAAGCACGCCTCCGTGTACGACCTGCCGGCGTGCCTGCCGCACTACGCGGGCTACCTCATCGCCACCGAGGTCGGCGTCCTGAAGAAGCTCACCGAGGACGTCCGGCGGCCGTACGCCGTCGCCCTCGGCGGCTCCAAGGTCTCCGACAAGCTCGCCGTCATCGACCAGCTGCTCGGCAAGGCCGACAAGCTGCTCATCGGCGGCGGCATGGTGTTCACCTTCCTCAAGGCCAAGGGCTACGAGGTCGGCGCCTCCCTCCTCCAGGAGGACCAGCTCCCGGCGGTCGCGGAGTACATCGAGCGCGCGGAGAAGAACGGCGTCGAGCTGCTCCTCCCCGTCGACGTGGTGGTCGCTCCCGAGTTCCCGGACCTGAAGACCAAGGCCCCGGGGAACCCCACGACCGTCGCCGCGGACGCGATCCCGGCCGACCGGATGGGTCTGGACATCGGTCCCGAGACCCGCAAGCTGTACGCCTCGACGCTCGCCGACGCCGCCACCGTCTTCTGGAACGGCCCGATGGGCGTCTTCGAGCACCCCGACTACGCCGAGGGCACCAAGGCGGTCGCCCAGGCCCTTCTCGACTCGAAGGCCTTCACGGTCGTCGGTGGTGGCGACTCCGCCGCCGCCGTACGCATCCTGGGCTTCGACGAGACGGCATTCGGCCACATCTCGACCGGTGGCGGCGCCTCCCTCGAATACCTCGAGGGCAAGACGCTCCCCGGCCTCGCCGCACTGGAGGACTGACCTTAATGAGCACGCGCACGCCGCTGATGGCGGGCAACTGGAAGATGAACCTCAACCACCTCGAGGCCATCGCGCACGTCCAGAAGCTCGCCTTCGCCCTGGCCGACAAGGACTACGAGGCCGTCGAGGTCGCCGTCCTGCCGCCCTTCACCGACCTGCGCTCCGTGCAGACCCTGGTCGACGGCGACAAGCTCCGGATCAAGTACGGCGCCCAGGACCTCTCGGCGCACGACTCCGGCGCCTACACCGGTGAGATCTCCGGTGCCATGCTGTCCAAGCTCAAGTGCACGTACGTGGCGATCGGCCACTCCGAGCGACGGCAGTACCACAACGAGACCGACGAGCTGTGCAACGCCAAGGTGAAGGCCGCCTACAAGCACGGCCTCACCCCGATCCTGTGCGTCGGCGAGGGGCTGGACGTCCGCAAGGCGGGCAACCAGGTCTCCCACACGCTCGCGCAGGTGGACGGCGCCCTGAAGGACGTCCCGGCCGAGCAGGCCGAGACCATCGTGATCGCGTACGAGCCGGTCTGGGCGATCGGTACCGGCGAGGTCGCCACCCCCGAGGACGCCCAGGAGGTGTGCGGCGCGATCCGCGGCCGGCTCGCCGAGCTGTACTCGCAGGAGCTGGCCGACAAGGTCCGTATCCAGTACGGCGGCTCCGTGAAGTCCGGCAACGTCGCGGCGATCATGGCGCAGCCCGACGTGGACGGCGCACTGATCGGCGGCGCGGCGCTCGACGCCGACGAGTTCGTCAAGATCGTCCGGTTCCGCGACCAGTGAGTATGCGGTAGCGGCGATCCGTCGTACCCTTGCGGGGGCCGTGGGCTCGACAGGTGGACACGAGGTGTTCACAGGAAGAGCTTCGGCCCCCGTCGTCCATCCAGTTCCGAGGAAGTTGGTCCAGCCGTGGTTTTGGGGTTCTCGATCGCCCTGATCGTCTTCAGCCTGCTGCTGATGCTGCTGGTGCTGATGCACAAGGGGAAGGGCGGCGGCCTCTCCGACATGTTCGGTGGCGGTATGCAGTCGTCCGTCGGTGGCTCCTCGGTCGCCGAGCGCAACCTCGACCGGATCACCGTGGTGATCGGTCTGCTCTGGTTCGCGTGCATTGTCGCGCTGGGCATCCTGATGAAGGCCAACAGCTGATCACCGGCTGACATCGGCTCGCCACAGCGCAGCACGCACGCACATTCCGCACGTAAGGCCCCATGTCCGGTACGCGCCTCCCGGCGCCGCCTATCATGGGGCTTGCGTCTAGGGGCGGGGATGTAACTCCAATCACTGGACGCGCGTTGGGCCTTACGTAGACTGAGGCGCTCGCAGCGAAGCGTCACGCCGACTCGCTTCGCGGCACCATTACGCAGGGAGTTACGACCGTGGCAAGTGGCAACGCGATCCGAGGAAGCCGGGTCGGGGCGGGGCCGATGGGCGAGGCCGAGCGTGGCGAGTCCGCGCCGCGGCTGCGCGTCTCCTTCTGGTGCTCCAACGGGCATGAGACGCAGCCGAGCTTCGCCAGCGACGCGCAGGTCCCCGACACCTGGGACTGCCCGCGCTGCGGCTTTCCGGCCGGACAGGACCAGGACAACCCGCCGGACCCGCCGCGCACCGAGCCGTACAAGACGCACCTTGCGTACGTACGGGAGCGGCGCAGCGACGCGGACGGCGAGGCGATTCTCGCCGAGGCGCTCGCCAAACTGCGGGGCGAAATCTAGGAGTTGACAGCCGGCCGGACACCGCGAGGTGCCCGGCCGGACGCGGCTCGCACGGCCGCCTCTCCTCTCGACGGCCGATTGTCAGTGGTGCCCTCTACGGTTCTGCAATCAGTGGAAGCGGGGGGCGGGATGACGACGACCGATGTGGCGGGGGTGTGCGCGCCCGCGTGGCGCGGAGGGTTCGGGCGGCTGTGGAGCGCGGCCGTCCTCTCCAGCTTCGGTGACGCCCTGCGGACGGCCGCGCTGCCCCTGCTGGCCGCGTCGTTGACGCACGAGCCGCTGCTCATCGCGACCGTCACCGCCTGCGGCCAGCTTCCCTGGATCGTCTTCGGGCTGCTGGGCGGAGCCGTCGCGGACCGGGTCGACCAGCGGCGTGCGATGTGGACCGTGGACGCCCTGCGGGACCTGCTGATGGCGGCCTTCGCCGGGGCCGTCGCCCTGGGACACGCCTCGATCGGTCTGCTGATCGCCCTGGCCCTGGCCCTGACCACCCTCCAGACCCTCTTCGACAACGCTTCCACCGCCCTGCTCCCCGGCCTCGTCGGCCGGGAGGCGCTGGGCAGCGCGAACGCCCGGCTGATGACCGGCCAGCGCATCGCGGGCGGCCTGCTCGGCGGCCCCCTCGTCCCCCTGCTGATCGTCGCGGGAGCCGCCGTCCCCTTCCTGGCGGACGCCGTGACCTACCTCGTGGCTGCCGCGCTGGTCGCCTCCCTGCGAAGCGCGCCCGTGGAGCGGGCCCCGAGACCGGCGGGCAGCACCTTGCGGGGCGAGATCGGCGAGGGCCTGCGCGTCCTCGGGCGGGACCGAGCGCTGCGCGGCCTGTGCGCTGCCACGGCCCTCTGCAACGTCGGCATGGGCGCCCTCATCGCCACGATGGTCCTCCTGGTGACGGACCGGCTCGACGCGGGCAACGGCGGATACGCGGCGGTGATGACCGCGTACACGGTCGGCAGCCTGGCCGGGGGAGTGGCGAACCGACGGATCGTGGGCCGGCTCGGCCGGATCCGGGGCGTGCTGCTCGCCGGGGTCGTGCAGATCTGCGCGCTCCTCGCCATGGGCTCGCTGCGCTCCCTGACCACGCTGGTCGTGAGCATGGCCGTCTTCGGCCTCATGGGCATGGTGTGGAACGTCAACACGACGACCCTGATGCAGCAGCGCAGCCCGGCCGGCACGCTCGGCCGCGTCAGCTCGGCCTTCCGGACGCTCTCCGTCGCCGGGGCGCCGCTCGGGGCCCTGCTCGGCGGCGCCGTGGCGACGACGTGGGGACTGCACACGCCGCCGCTGCTCGCCGCCGCGTTCTTCGCTCTCTCCGTCGCCGCGCTGATACCCGCGCGCAAGCCGGACGTATTCGATGTCAACCCGGACGACGGTGCCACGACAGCTCACGTCAACCCCTGATCAATTAGGTTGGGACCGGCAGCGGGGCAAGGTACGCAGCAGCACACGCAGGAAAGAGGCGGAAGTCCGAGATGAACGCAGAAAGCCGTACCAGGCTCAACCAGACACCCGAGTGGGCCGCTCTGGCCAAGCACCGTAAGGAGGTCGGCGAGACCCGTCTGCGGGACCTGTTCGCGGCCGACCCCGAGCGTGGTTCCCGGTACACCCTCCAGGTCGGTGACCTGCACGTCGACTACTCCAAGCAGCGGGTCACCGACGAGACGCTGCGCCTGCTGCGGGACCTGGCCGCGGCAACCGACGTGTTCGGGCTGCGGGACGCCATGTTCCGCGGCGAGAAGATCAACGTCACCGAGGACCGCGCCGTGCTGCACACGGTGCTGCGGGCCCCGCGCGACGCGGTGATCGAGGTCGACGGGGAGAACGTCGTGCCGGCCGTGCACGCCGTGCTCGACAGGATGAGCGCGTTCTCCGACAAGGTTCGCTCCGGCGAGTGGACCGGCCACACCGGCAAGCCCATCAAGAACGTCGTGAACGTCGGCATCGGCGGCTCGGACCTGGGTCCGGCGATGGCGTACGAGGCGCTGCGCTCGTTCACCGACCGCGACCTGACGGTCCGTTTCGTGTCGAACGTGGACGGCGCCGACCTGCACGAGGCCGTCCACGGCCTGGACCCGGCCGAGACGCTGTTCATCATCGCCTCGAAGACCTTCACCACCATCGAGACGATCACCAACGCCACCTCGGCCCGCGACTGGCTGCTCTCCGGACTCGGGGCCGGCCAGGACGCCGTGGCGAAGCACTTCGTGGCGCTCTCGACGAACGCCGGGAAGGTCGCCGACTTCGGCATCGACACGGCGAACATGTTCGAGTTCTGGGACTGGGTCGGCGGGCGCTACTCGTACGACTCCGCGATCGGCCTCTCCCTGATGATCGCGATCGGCCCGGACCGCTTCCGGGAGATGCTCGACGGGTTCCACCTGGTCGACGAGCACTTCCGCACCGCGCCCGCCGAGTCCAACGTGCCCCTGCTGCTCGGCCTGTTGGGCGTCTGGTACGGCAACTTCTTCGACGCCCAGTCGCACGCCGTCCTGCCGTACTCGCACTACCTGTCCAAGTTCACCGCGTACCTGCAGCAGTTGGACATGGAGTCCAACGGCAAATCGGTGGACCGCGACGGACGTCCGGTGGACTGGCAGACCGGGCCCGTCGTCTGGGGCACGCCGGGCACCAACGGCCAGCACGCCTACTACCAGCTCATCCACCAGGGCACGAAGCTGATCCCGGCCGACTTCATCGGCTTCGCCGAGCCGGTCGCGGATCTGCGGCCCGGCCTGGCCGCCCAGCACGACCTGTTGATGGCGAACTTCTTCGCGCAGACGCAGGCGCTGGCCTTCGGCAAGACGCCGGACGAGGTGCGCGGTGAAGGGGTGCCCGAGGACCTGGTGCCGCACAAGACCTTCCAGGGCAACCACCCGACGACGACGATCCTCGCGCGGGAGCTGACCCCGTCCGTGCTCGGCCAGTTGGTGGCGCTCTACGAGCACAAGGTGTTCGTCCAGGGCGCGATCTGGAACATCGACTCCTTCGACCAGTGGGGCGTCGAGCTCGGCAAGGTCCTCGCCAAGCGCGTCGAGCCCGCGCTCACCGAGGGCGCGGACGTGCCCGGCCTCGACGCATCGACGAAGGCCCTGGTCGCCAAGTACCGGGAGCTGCGCGGGCGGTAGGCGCCGCGGCGGACGGGGCGGCGGCCAGCGGGTGCCGGCCTGCCGGCCCGTCCGCCTGCCTGTCTTCCGGGTCCGGTGCCGTCCCGGAGCAGGGCCCGGGCCACCGGACTGGGCGTAACGGACGCGGGCCGCCGGACCGGGGATGCGGGCTCGGGCCGCCGAACGCCGGGCCCTGCTGCCGCGCTCAGGCCGCCGGGCTCAGGCCGCCGCGCTCAGGGTGTCCGCCAGCCGTCGCCGCGCCGAGCGGGCGGCGGGGAGTGCGGCGAGCGCCGCGGCACCCAGCACCGCGGCGGCGCCGAACAGCAGCAGGACGGAGAGGGAGGGTGCCCGGGCGATCCCCGCGCCGATCCCGCTCGACCTGCCCTGGACGTCGATCAGCCACCGGGCGAGGGGTATGCCCAGGACCGTCGCGGCGAGAGCCGCGGCCAGTGCCGTGCAGGCGGTGGCCGTGACGGTGACGGCCGTGATCTGCCGCGGGGACAGCCCGATGGCCTTGAGCGCCAGCAGGTCCCGCTCGCCCTCCCGCACGGTGCCGCCGATCGCGGTCAGCAGTTCGATGAGTCCGATGAGTGCGAGGACGGCGATCAGTCCGACGACCACGCCGCGCAGCGGTGAGAGACCGTCGGCCGGATTCGTCACCGTGTGCACGTCCAGGTGGCCGTGCCCGGCCGCGGTCAGCTCGGCGCCCACCGCGGCCGGGTCGGCACCGGGACGCAGTTCGAGCTGGTAGAGGGTCGGACCGAGGTCCGGATCGTTCTCGCGGAGCGTGTCGAGCGAGGTGGAGATGACCCGGCCGCCGTTCTCCGGTTCGATGCTGCGGCCGACGATGTGCAGGATCTGCGGGCGCGCGCCGACCGTCATCCGTATCCAGTCGCCGACGTGCACGTCCAGCAGGTCGAGCAGCCCCTGTCCGGCCACCGCCTCGTCGGGACCGTGCGCGGGGCGGCCCTCGGCGAGCGTGAACGGGTACGGGGCCGCGCGCGTCCCGAGCCCGCGCAGCGCGATCGTGGCGGTCTGGCCGGGGACCAGCGCGGCCACCTCGGCGCCCGGATGCACGGCGGCGACCTGCGGGTTCCCGGTGAGCAGGGCCTGCGCGCCGGCCGCGTCGAGACTCTCGTCGGCGTGCGCCGTGAGGGCGGCCGCCAGGCCGGTCTGTTCGGGGCTGCTGTGGAAGCGGTCGATGGTGGTCCACGCGCTCAACGCCACCACGATCAGCAGCAGGGGCAGGGCGAGGCGGCCGACCGTGGCGAGCGAACGCGGGCGCCGCGGGAACGCCTTGTGCCATCCGAGGACGAGGGCCGGGGGCAGTCGCAGGCCCAGTGCCCCCCGCGCCACGCCCGACAGCCGGCCGCCCGGCGGGGCCGCCGCCCGCAGCACGGGGACGGGGGGCACCCGGCCGGCCCGCCATGCCGCGATCCCCGTCGTCGTGCCGATGAAGAGCACCGCGCACACCGGCACCGCGAACAGCGCGGCGGTGTGTCCCGGCAGTCCCTGCCACACGCCGACCGCGTCCCCGAGGCGTCCCGGGATGCGGCTGCCCAGTGCCTGGGCGAGGGTGGCGGCGGCCAGGGCGCCCAGCGACGCGAACGCCACGTGCTGGAGCAGGAAGATGCGTACGACCTGGCCGGGCGTGAACCCGATCGCCTTCAGCACGGAGATGTCCCGCAGATGGCCCCGGATGCGGGTGGCGATCGCTCCGTACACGGCGAGCGCGGCGGCGAGCAGGGCGCCCAGGCCGAACAGGCCGAGCACCTGCCCCAGGAGCCGGTTGTCGCCCTGGGCCTCGGCGCGGGCCTGCTGCCAGTTCGCGACCTGGGTGACCGCGCCCGATCCGAGTGCGGTGACGGCGCGCTGGACCGCGTAGTCCGTGTCGCCCGGGTCGGACAGGCGCAGCCCGACGACCTGGCCGCCGCGTCCGCCCGTGTCGCGCACGGCGGACGGCACGGCCCAGACGAGACCGGAGCGTTCGCCGGGGCGGTAGCGGGGCTCGGCGCTGTCGGCGACGCCCAGGACGGTCAGGGTGCGGGTCGTTCCGGGGACCGTGAGGGTGTCTCCGGGTTCGGCCCACAGCGCCCGGGCCAGGCTGTCCTCCAGGACGACGCCGTCCGGCCGCGCCGGGTCGAGCCAGCGTCCGGAGGCGAGCAGCGGGCGGCCGGTCCCGGGGCGTCCGACGGTGCCCCGCAGTTCCACGGAGGCGCGGGTGCCGCGGGACTCCACGGTGGCGGAGGCGGTGCGGTACGGGCCGGCCACGGAGTCCACGCCGTCGAGCGTCGTGAGGCGTCCCGCGTCGGCGGAGGGGCCGGTGTGGATCCACACGTGGGCGCCGTGCGACTGCGTGAAGACGCGTTGCCAGGGGTTGGTGGCGTAACCGAAGAGTGCCGCGGCCAGCAGCAGCGAACCGACGATGCCCGCGGTGGCGAGCACGATGAACAGCGCCTCACCGCGGTGCGTCCGCAGATCGGCGTGCGCCCAGCGCAGGGTGGCCCGCATCCCGCCTCAGCCCTTCCGCCCGCGGACGCCGGAAGCCGGCGCGGCCTGGTCCGACGGACGCATCCGAGCGGGCGCGGCCTGGTCCGAAGGACGCATCCCAGCGGGCGCGGCCTGGTCCGAAGGGCGAAGTCGAGGGGGAGCGGCCTGGTCCGACGGGCGCACTCCCCGGCCCGCGGCCCGGGACGTCCCGCGGGCGGCCGCCCGGGGTATGCCGTCGGCCGACGGCCGGCGCAGGGGAGAGAGGCGTTCGTGCCGCACGGGTCAGTCCTTCAGTTCCAGCACGCCGGATATGCCCGCGCCGCGCGACGGTGTGCCGTCGAGGGTCGCGTCGTCGGCGATACGGCCGTCGAAGAAGCTGATCACGCGGTCCGCGGCGCTCGCGAGCCGTGCGTCATGGGTGACCAGCACGATGGTCTGGCCCCGCGCGTGGAAGCGGGACAGCAGCCGCATCACCTCACGGGTGCCCTTGCTGTCCAGGCTGCCCGCGGGCTCGTCGGCGAGCAGCAGCGGCGGATGGTTGACCAGCGCCCGGGCGAGCGCGACGCGCTGCTGCTCACCACCGGAGAGCTCACCCGGCATGCTGCGCCCCTTGCCCTCCAGGCCCAACTCGGACAGCAGCCGCTCCCGCTCGGCGCGCGCCTGCCGCGGGGAGACGCCGGCGAGCAGGGCGGGCAGCTCGACGTTGTCCGCGACCGACAGGTTCGACACCAGGTTGAAGAACTGGAAGACGATGCCGATCCGGCGCCTGCGCTCCACGGCCCAGCGCGCCTCGCCGTAGGAGTCGGTGCACTCGCCGTCCAGCCAGAGGCTGCCCGCGTCGGGCAGTTGCAGCCCGCCGAGCAGATGCAGCAGCGTGGACTTCCCGGCGCCGGAGGGTCCGGTGACGGCGACGAACTCGCCGCGGCGCACGGAGAGGTCCACCCCGCGGACGGCATGGGCGGGGGCGCCCTCCCCGTGGTGGGTCTTGACCAGGCCCTCGGCGCGCAGCAAAGGAGCGGTGTCGCTCATTCCAGCTCCTCCAGTTCCTCCTGGCAGCGCTCCAGCCAGTCGAGGTCGGCCTGCAGATGCAGCATCGCCCCCTCGATCAGCAGGTGGGAGATGCGGTTGTCCCGGCTCTCGGCCGCGGCGAGCTTCGACAGGGTGCGCATGGTGTTCAGATACTGGCGCCGCTGTTTGTTGATCAGGACGATCTGGTCGGCGAGGCCGGTCGTCGGGGCGAGGGCGAGCTTCATGAAGAACTCGTCCCGGACCCGCGGCTCGTCCGCCGTCTCCTCGTACCAGGCGTGCAGCGCCTCGCGCCCGGCGTCGGTGAGGTGGTAGATCTTCTTGTTGGGCCGGCTCGACTGCTCGACTTCCTCGCCCTCGATCAGTCCGGACTTCTCGAGGCGGCCGAGCGTGACGTAGATCTGGCCGACGTTCGGCTGAGGGTACGCGGAGCCCAGCAGTTGCTCAAGGTCCTGCTTGAGCTCGTAGCCGTGGGCCGGGCCGCGGGCCAGCAGGGCCAGGAGGGGCAGCCGCACCCGTGCTCTCCTCCCCGTATCCTCGTCATCCGCCCGGCCCGATGTCGGGCCGTGGTCGGACCGGCACGGCCGGAGCCGATGTGCCGCAGGCCCTAGTATCGCGCATACCTAACAGGTATACATGGCCACTGACGTCGGGCGAAGGTGCCCGGCGCCGGTGTACAGGGAGGAACCTATGCGGTGGATGCGTGCCGCGGGTAGGGGCCTCCTCGTCGTCATGGTGGTCCTGACCGGTTACGTCGCCGCGGGGGCGCGGACGGACGGGGCCGGCGGCGGCGGTCGCGGCCCGCTCACCCTGGCCACCGCCGGTGACCTCACCGGCTACCTCGGCCCCCTGCTCGAAGGCTGGAACCGCACGCATCCCGGCGAGCGGGTCACCCTCGTCGAGCTCCCGGACTCCGCCGACGAGACGCACGCGCAGATGACCACCGACCTGCGCGACGGCGACCGGGGCCGCTTCGACGTGCTCAACATCGACGTCGCGTGGACCTCGGAGTTCGCGGCGGCGGGCTGGATCGCCCCACTGGATCGCGGCCGTTTCCCGCTGGACAGCTTCCTGCCGCCGGTCGTCGGCACCGCGACGTACGACGGCCGGCTGTACGCGGTTCCCTACGTGACCAACGCCGGCCTGCTGCTGTACCGCAAGGACGTCCTCGCCGCGGAGGGCGTCGCACCGCCGCGGACCTGGGCCGAACTGGAGCGCCAGGCGAAGACCATCGCCCCGGAGCACGGACTCGACGGGTACGCCGGTCAGTTCCTGCCCTACGAGGGGCTCACCGTGAACGCGGCGGAGGCGGTCTACTCGGCGGGCGGCACGATCCTCGGCGACGAGGGCGAGCGGGTCACGGTGAACTCCGAGGCGGCCCGGGAGGGCATCGGCTTCCTCGCCCGCGGCGTCCGCGAGGGCTGGATCCCCGAGGAGGCGCTCACCTACAAGGAGGAGGAGTCCAAGCAGGCCTTCCAGGACGGTCGCCTCCTCTTCCTGCGCAACTGGCCCTACGCCTACGTGGGCGCGGCCGCGCCGGGATCCGCGGTCGCCGGGAAGGTCGGCGCCGTACCGCTGCCGGGGCCCGACGGGCCGGGCACCAGCGTGCTCGGCGGCTCCAACCTCGCCGTCGGTGCCCATGCGCGGCATCCCGACTCGGCGGCCCGCCTCATCGCGTACCTGACGGGCGAGCGGGCCCAGCGCCAGGTCCTCACCCGGGGCGCCCTGCCGCCGGTGCGGGCCGCCCTCTACGAGGACCCGGAGCTGATCCGGGCGTTCCCCTACCTGCCCACGCTGCGCGCGAGTGTCCTCGCGGCCGCCCCGCGCCCCAAGAGCCCGCGCTACGACCAGGTGAGCCTGGTCGTGCAGGCCGTGGTGCACGACGCGATGACCGGGCACGAGACACCCTCGGCGGCGGTGCGGCGGCTCGCCCGCGAGCTCGCCGCCCTTTCCGGCCAGTAGCGCGCGGTCTCGCGACCTCCTAGTTACTTGTTAGGTAACGAGCGCATCCCATCTCGCGCTTTCGTGTCCGGAAAGTCCGCACTTAACTCCCCAACTATGCAGTAGCTTCCGTCTACTCGTTGACACCTGTGCGACACGCCTACCTAACATGCATCCATAACCGTAGGCATCGAGAGACAGGTCAACGGGTGACGCTCAACACGCGCCGCTGGTGGCGCGACGCAGTGATCTACCAGGTGTACGTCCGCAGCTTCCTGGACAGCACCGGGGACGGCATCGGCGACCTCGCCGGAGTCAGGGCCGGGATGCCGTATCTCAAGAAGCTCGGTGTCGACGGCATCTGGCTGAGCCCCTTCTACCCCTCGCCGCAGCACGACCACGGCTACGACGTCGCCGACTACTGCGACGTGGACCCGCTCTTCGGCGACCTGGCCGAGTTCGACCTGCTGATGACGGACGCCCGCCGCCTCGGCATCAGGGTGCTCCTGGACATCGTTCCCAACCACTGCTCCAGCGAGCACCCGTGGTTCCGAGCGGCGCTGGCCGCCGCGCCCGGCAGCGCCGCCCGCGCCCGCTTCCACTTCGCCGACGGGCGCGGCCCGGACGGCGCGGAGCCGCCCAACAACTGGCACGCAATGTTCGGCGGGCCCGCCTGGTCGCGGGTCACCGAGGCGGACGGCAGGCCCGGCCAGTGGTACCTCCACATGTTCACGTCCGAGCAGCCGGACCTGAACTGGCGCAACCCCGAGGTCGGCAGTCACTTCGAGCAGGTCCTGCGCTTCTGGCTGGACCGGGGCGTCGACGGCTTCCGCATCGACGTGGCCGCCGGCCTCTTCAAGCACCCCGACCTGCCCGACTCGCCGGACCCCGAGGCCGACGCCCGCACCCGCGACTCGGTCAACCCGCTCGCCTGGAACCAGCCCGAGGTCCACGACGTGTGGCGCCACTGGCGGAGCGTGTGCGAGGAGTACGCCGCCCGCGACGGCCGCGAACGGCTGCTGGTCGGCGAGGTCTCGGTGCCCACGGCCCGCGAGCACGCCGAGTACGTGCGCCCCGACGAGCTGCACCAGGCCTTCTTCTTCGACCTCCTCGGGGCCCCCTGGGACGCCGACGCCTTCCGCAAGGTCATCTCCGAGGCCATGCAGGACATCGCCGGCACCGGATCCACCGTGACCTGGGTGCTCAACAACCACGACCAGGTCCGCACGGTCACCCGCTACGGCGAGTCCGGCACCGGAGGCAGCGGGCTCGGCGCCGCCCGCGCCCGGGCCGCCGCCCTGCTGATGCTGGCGCTGCCCGGCGCCGCGTACATCTACCAGGGGGAGGAACTCGGGCTGCCCGAGGTCGTCGACCTGCCCGACGACGTGCTGACCGACCCGATCTTCCGGCGCACCGGCAGCCGCGCCCGGATACGTGACGGCTGCCGGGTGCCGCTGCCCTGGTCGGGACACGCCTCGCCCTTCGGCTTCACCCCGGGCGTCGAGAGCGCCAAGCCCTGGCTGCCGCAGCCCGCCTACTTCGCCGAGTACGCCACCGACCGCGCCCTCGCCGACACCCGCTCCTTCTGGCACCTGTACCGCGACGGCCTCCAACTGCGGTCCGGGATGCCCCAGTTGGGCGAAGGAGTGCTGCGCTGGCTGGCGGCCCCACCGGGCGTCCTGGCGTTCGTCCGGGGCGACGGCCTGGTGTGTGCCGTCAACTTCGGAACGGCCCCGACGCCGGCGCCGGTCTCCGGCACCCCGCTGCTGGCCAGCGGCTCCTGCCCGCCCGGGGTGCTCCCGGGCTCGACCGCCGCCTGGTGGATCAGCGACTGCACGAACCCCTGAGCCCACCCGCTCTTCCGGACCCCTGCACGACCCCCGGTCCCACCTCCTGACCTCACGTCAACCACCCACCCCTCGAAGGGACATCAACGATGATGCGACGACGTACGACCCTGCTCGCGAGCTGCACCGCCCTCGCCCTGGCTCTCGGCGCGACCGCCTGCGGTGGAGGCCCGGTCGCCGCCGGCGGCAGTGACAAGTCGCTCAGCGGCCAGACGGTCACCGTGGCCGGTGTCTGGTCGGGCAGCGAGCAGAAGAACTTCCAGAAGGTTTTGGACGCCTTCACCGACAAGACCGGCGCCAAGACCCAGTTCGTCTCCACCGGCGACAACGTCTCCACCGTCGTCGGCAGCAAGATCGAGGGCGGTAACGCCCCCGACGTGGTGATGGTCCCGCAGGTCGGCGTCCTGAAGCAGTTCGCCGAGAAGGGCTGGCTCAAGCCCCTCTCCAAGGCCACCGAGCAGTCCGTCGACACCAACTACGCCGGCGTGTGGAAGAAGTACGGCAGCGTCGACGGCACCTTCTACGGCCTGTACTTCAAGGCCGCCCACAAGTCCACGGTCTGGTACAGCCCCGACGCCCTGCAGCAGGCCGGCGTCAAGCCGCCCACCAGCTACGACGCGATGCTGAAGGCCGGGCACACCGTCTCGGACTCCGGCCTCGCCGCCTTCTCCGTCGCCGGACAGGACGGCTGGACCCTCACCGACTGGTTCGAGAACGTCTACCTCTCCCAGGCGGGACCCGAGAAGTACGACGCCCTGGCCGCTCACAAGATCGAGTGGACCGACCCGACCGTCGTGAAGGCCCTCACCACCCTGGGCGACCTCTTCAAGGACAGGCAACTGCTGGCGGGCGGTCAGAAGGGCGCCCTCAACACCGATTTCCCCGGCTCCGTCGAGAAGGTCTTCGGACCGGAGCCCGAGGCGGGCATGGTCTATGAAGGCGACTTCGTGGCCGGCGTCGCCAAGGACCAGTTCGACCGCAAGATAGGCCAGGACGCGGACTTCTTCCCCTTCCCCGCGGTCGACGGCGGCAAGGCGCCCGTCGTCAGCGGCGGCGACGCGGCCGTCGTCCTCAAGGACGGCAAGAACTCCAAGGCCGCCATGCGGTTCCTGGAGTACCTGGCCACCCCCGAGGCGTCCGCAGTCTGGGCCGGGGCGGGCGGCTTCCTGTCCCCGAACAAGAAGGTCGACCTCGCCTCGTACAGCGACGACATCACCCGGGAGACCGCCAAGTCCCTGGTCGCCGCGGGGGATTCGGTCCGCTTCGACATGTCCGACCAGGCGCCGGCCGCCTTCGGCGGCACCAAGGGGACGGGCGAGTGGAAGCTCCTCCAGGACTTCCTGCGTGACCCGTCGGACCCGAAGGGCACCGCGGCCGAGCTGGAGAAGGCGGCTGCCAAGGCGTACCGGGACTGATCGACGATGACCGCCACCCTCGTGAAGGAGACGAGCCCCCCGGCCGTCCCCCAGCCCGACCGCAGACGGCGCGCCGGACGCCGCGGCCGGCTCGTCGCCCTCGTCTTCGTCCTCCCCGCCCTGCTGCTGCTCGGCGCACTCGTGGTCTACCCCGTGCTGTTCTCCGTGGGCCGCAGCTTCTTCGACGCCTCCGGCACCCGGTTCGTCGGCGGAGACAACTACACCGAGATGTTCCGCGACCCGGCCACCCTCACGGCCATCCGCAACAGCACCATCTGGGTGGTCGTCGCACCCACCCTGCTCACCGGCCTCGGCCTCGTCCTCGCCGTGCTGGTCGAGAAGGTCCGCTGGGCCACCGCGTTCAAGCTGCTCCTGTTCATGCCCATGGCCGTCTCGTTCCTGGCCGCCGGCATCATCTTCCGGCTCGCCTACGACGAGGATCCCGACAAGGGGGTCCTGAACGCCGCCGTGGTCGGCGTCCACGACGCCTTCAAGGGGGCCTCGGCCTACCCGACCGCCCGCGCCCGCGACGGCCAGGGCCTCGTCAAGGGCGCCGACGGCTCGTACCGTACGACCGCGTCCGCGTCCCCCGGCAGCACGGTCGGTCTCGGCCTGGTCGGCGTCCTCCCCAAGGACCTGCCGAAGGACGCGCGGCCCGCGTCCCCGGCCGCGGACCGGCGGGCCGCCGGGGACGAACTGCGCGGTGTCGTCTACCTGGACTTCACGCCCGGTGGCGGAGGGCGGCAGGGCCAGGTCGACCGGCGGGAGAGCGGACTGCCCGAGATGAAGGTGGAGGCGGTGCGCGGCGCGAAAACGGTCGCCGGCACCACCACCGCGTCGGACGGCTCCTTCGCCTTCCACGGCCTCGCACCGGGCTCGTACACCGTGCGGCTGCCCGCGTCGAACTTCGCTCCGCCCTACGAGGGCGTCTCCTGGCTCGGCCCGGCGCTCGTCACGCCCGCGATCATCGGCGCGTACCTGTGGATCTGGACCGGCTTCGCCATGGTCCTCATCGGTGCCGGACTCGCCGCCCTGCCGCGCGACGCCCTGGAGGCGGCCCGGATGGACGGCGCCAACGAGTGGCAGATCTTCCGCCGGATCACCGTGCCGCTGCTGGCACCGGTGCTGACCGTGGTCTTCGTGACCCTGGTGATCAACGTGATGAAGGTCTTCGACCTCGTCTACATCATCGCGCCCGGTCCCGTGCAGGAGGACGCCACCGTGCTGGCCACCCAGATGTGGCTGGTGTCCTTCGGCGGCGGCAACAACCAGGGCCTCGGGAGCGCCCTCGGGGTGCTGCTCCTGCTGCTCGTGATCCCCGCGATGGTCTTCAACGTGCGGCGCTTTCGAAGGAGTTCACGATGAACGGGCTGAGGAAGTGGCTCTCCAACGGCCTGGTGCAGGCGTTCCTCGTGATCGTCGGCCTCGTCTGGGTGACCCCGCTCGCCGGGCTGTTCCTCTCCTCGCTGCGGTCCGCGCAGGACAACGCGAGCAGCGGCTGGTGGACCGGCCTGACCAGTCCCGGGCAGCTGTCCTTCGACAACTACTCGGCCCTGCTGGGCAATGCGGGGATGACGCAGGCGTTCTGGAACACGGTGCTGATCTCGGTGCCGACCACGGTCCTGGTGGTGGTGATCGCCTCACTCGCCGGGTACGCCTTCGCCTGGCTGGAGTTCCCCTTCCGGGACACGATCTTCCTGGTCGTGGTGGCGCTGCTGGTGGTCCCCGTCCAGATCGGGCTGCTGCCGGTCGCCAAACTCTTCGGCGAACTGGGCCTGTTCGGCACGATCCCGGGCGTCGTCCTGTTCCACGTGTCCTACGGACTGCCGTTCGCCATCTTCCTGCTGCGCAACTACTTCGCCGAGATGCCGAAGGAGATGCTGGAGGCGGCCCGGATGGACGGGGGAGGCGAGTGGCGGATCTTCACCCGGCTCGTGCTGCCCGTCGGGCGGCCGGCCATCGCCAGCCTCGCGATCTTCCAGTTCCTCTGGGTGTGGAACGACATGCTCGTGGCGCTGCTCTTCGCCGACAGTTCCGCGCAGCCGCTCACCGTGGAACTCCAGTCCCAGATACGGCAGTTCGGGAGCAACATCGACGTGCTGGCGCCGGGGGCGTTCCTGTCGCTGGTGGTGCCGGTGGCCGTCTTCTTCGCCTTCCAGCGCCACTTCGTCCAGGGAGTGATGGCGGGCTCGGTGAAGTAGGCGGCAGACGTCGGACGCCGGAGAGACTGGCGGGCGGTCTCTCCGGCGTCCGACGTTCGGGGTTCGCGGCAAGGACCCCGGGACCCCTCAGGGTGACGACGGGGGATACAGCGACCGGGGCAGCTGCGAGGCCGCCGCGGCGTCCAGCAGCCACAGGGTGCGTGAACGGCCGTAGGCCCCGGCGGCGGGGGCCTGCACCTCGCCCGCACCCGAGAGCGCGATGGCCGCGGCCTGCGCCTTGTCCTCGCCGGCCGCCAGCAGCCACACCTCACGGGCGGAGCGGATCGCGGGCAGCGTGAGCGAGACACGCGTCGGCGGCGGCTTCGGCGCCCCGTGCACACCGACGACCATGCGTTCCGTCTCGCGCACCGCGGGCAGCTCCGGGAAGAGCGACGCCACGTGGGTGTCCGGCCCGACGCCCAGCATCAGGACGTCGAACGTCGGCACGGAGCCGTGGTTCTCCGGCCCCGCCGCCTTCGCGAGCTCGGCCGCGTACGCCTCGGCCGCGGTGTCCGCGTCGGCACCGTACGGGCCGTCGGACGCCGGCATCGCGTGGACCCGCGCGGGGTCCAGCGGCACCGAGTCCAGCAGCGCCTCGCGTGCCTGGGTGACATTGCGCTCCGGGTCGCCCTCGGGCAGGAAGCGCTCGTCGCCCCACCACAGGTCGAGGCGGGCCCAGTCGACGGCGTCCCGGGCGGGCTCGGCGGCGAGGGCCGCGAGCAGCCCGTTGCCGTTGCGCCCGCCGGTGAGCACCACCGAGGCGTAGCCGCGCGAGGCCTGCGCGTCCACGATCTTCGTGACCAGCCGGGCCGCGGCGGCCCGGGCCATCAGCTCCTTGTCGTGATGGACGACGAGCTGCGGAGTGCTCACTTGGCGGTCGCCTTCCCGGCCGGGGCCTTGGCGGCCTTCTTGGCGGGCGCCTTCGCCGTCCGCTTGGCCGGCGCCCGGGTGTCGGTCCCGGCCGCACCGGAGTCCGCGCTGGGCGCAGAGGCCTCGGCGGCACCGGAGCCGATCCGGTCCACGCCGTAGCGCAGCGCCGAGGCGTAGGTGTCGTCCGGGTCGAGCCGGCGCAGCTCCTCCGCGATCAGCTCGGCGGTCTCGCGGCGCTTGAGCGCCACCGCGCGGGCCGGCTGGCCCTCGATCGACAGGGTCGCCAGCGAGCCGTCGGCGCGGTCCAGGACGATGGGCCCGCAGTCGGTGTCCATCCGTACGGCGGTGAGGCCGGGGCCGGACGAGACCGAGCGCTTGACCGGGACGGCGAGCCGGTCCGCGAGCCACATGGCGAGCAGCTCGCAGCTCGGATTGAACTCCTCGCCCTCCACCTCGACCGCGCTGACCTCGCAGACGACCTGGTCCAGAGCCGCCGCCAGCATCGAACGCCAGGGCGTGATGCGGGTCCACGACAGGTCCGTGTCACCGGGGGCGTACGCCTCGGCGCGGGCGCCGAGCTCCCGGACGGGCTGCTCGGAGGCGTAGGTGTCGGTGACCCGGCGCTGGGCGAGCGCACCCAGCGGATCGTTGGCGGGGTCGCTCGGCGCGTTCACCGGCCACCAGACGACGACGGGTGCGTCCGGCAGCAGCAGCGGCAGGACGACGGACTGCGCGTGGTCGACGACCTCGCCGTACAGGCGCAGGATCACCGTCTCGCCGGTCCCCGCCTCGACGCCCAGGCGCACCTCGGCGTCGAGGCGGGACTTGGTGCGGTCGCGGGGGGAGCGCGAGACCCGTTTGATCACCACGAGCGTGCGCGAGGGGTGTTCCCGCGAGGCGTCGTTCGCGGCCTTGAGGGCGTCGTAGGCGTTCTCCTCGTCGGTGACGATGACGAGGGTGAGCACCATGCCGACGGCGGGCGTGCCGATCGCCCGGCGGCCCTGCACGAGGGCCTTGTTGATCTTGCTGGCCGTGGTGTCCGTGAGATCTGTCTTCATGGCCGCCGCCAGCTCCGTCCGTCTCGTTCCAGCATCTGGTCCGCCTCGACGGGGCCCCAGGTGCCGGCCGGGTACTGCGCGGGCTTGCCGTGCTTGTCCCAGTACTCCTCGATCGGGTCGAGGATCTTCCAGGACAGCTCGACCTCCTCCGTGCGCGGGAAGAGGTTGGAGTCGCCGAGCAGCACGTCGAGGATCAGCCGCTCGTACGCCTCCGGGCTGGACTCGGTGAACGACTCGCCGTAGGCGAAGTCCATCGACACGTCCCGGATCTCCATGGAGGTGCCGGGCACCTTGGAGCCGAAGCGGACCGTGATGCCCTCGTCGGGCTGGACGCGGATGACGATCGCGTTCGAGCCGAGCTCCTCGGTCGCCGTGTGGTCGAAGGGGGAGTGCGGGGCGCGCTGGAAGACCACCGCGATCTCCGTGACCCGGCGGCCCAGCCGCTTGCCCGTCCGCAGGTAGAAGGGGACGCCCGCCCAGCGGCGGTTGTCGATCTCCAGCTTGACGGCCGCGTAGGTGTCGGTCTTCGACTTCGCGTCGATGCCGTCCTCCTGGAGGTAGCCGACGACCTTCTCGCCGCCCTGCCACCCCGCCGCGTACTGCCCGCGGACCGTGTTCCTGCCCAGGTCCTTCGGCAGCCTGGCCGCGCCGAGCACCTTGGTCTTCTCGGCGGCGAGCGCGTCCGCGTCGAAGGAGGCGGGCTCCTCCATGGCGGTCAGCGCCATCAGCTGGAGCAGGTGGTTCTGGATGACGTCACGGGCCGCGCCGATGCCGTCGTAGTACCCCGCGCGTCCACCGATGCCGATGTCCTCGGCCATGGTGATCTGGATGTGGTCGACGTACGACCGGTTCCAGATCGGCTCGAACATCTGGTTGGCGAAGCGCAGCGCCAGGATGTTCTGGACGGTCTCCTTGCCCAGGTAGTGGTCGATCCGGAAGACCTGGTCCGGGGCGAAGACCTCGTGGACGATCGCGTTGAGCTCCTCGGCCGACTTCAGGTCGTGGCCGAAGGGCTTCTCGATGACCGCGCGCCGCCAGGAACCGCCCTGCTGGTCGGCCAGCCCGTGCTTCTTGAGCTGCTGGACGACCTTGGGGAAGAACTTGGGCGGCACGGACAGGTAGAACGCGAAGTTGCCACCGGTCCCCTGCGCCTTGTCGAGGTCCTCGATCGTCGCCTTGAGCTGCTCGAAGGCGTCGTCGTCGTCGAAGGTGCCCTGGACGAAGCGCATCCCCTGGATGAGCTGCTGCCAGACCTCCTCGCGGAACTCGGTGCGCGCGTGCTCCTTGACGGCGTCGTGGACCTCCTGGGCGAAGTCCTCGTCCTGCCACTCGCGCCGGGCGAAGCCGACGAGCGAGAAGCCCGGTGGCAGCAGTCCGCGGTTGGCGAGGTCGTACACGGCGGGCATCAGCTTTTTACGTGACAAATCGCCCGTGACGCCGAAGATGACCAGGCCCGACGGCCCCGCGATACGCGGGAGCCGTCGGTCTGCGGGGTCACGCAGCGGATTGCTGCTCGACAAGATTTCAGCCCTCCGAAGGGGCGAGGCGCCGGAGCTCCGCCTCGGTCGACTTGAGCAGGTCGTTCCAGGACGTCTCGAACTTGTCGACGCCCTCGTCCTCCAGCAGCCGCACCACCTCGTCGTACGAGATGCCCAGCTTCTCGACCGCGTCGAGGTCGGCTCGCGCCTGCTCGTACGTCCCGGTGACGGTGTCGCCGGTGATCTCGCCCTCGCTCTCGGTCGCCTCGAGGGTGGCCTCCGGCATGGTGTTCACCGTGTTCGGAGCGACCAGTTCCTCGACGTACATGGTGCTCTTGTACGCCGGGTCCTTGACGCCGGTCGACGCCCAGAGCGGACGCTGCTTGTTGGCCTGCGCCTTGTCGAGGGCGGCCCAGCGCTCGCCGCTGAACACCTCCTCGTACGCCTGGTAGGCGAGCCGCGCGTTGGCGACGCCGGCCTTGCCGCGGGCGGCCTTGGCCTCGTCGGTGCCCAGCGCGTCGATCCGCTTGTCGATCTCCGTGTCCACCCGGGACACGAAGAAGGACGCCACCGAGTGGATCTTGGAGAGGTCCAGGCCGCGCTCCTTGGCCTTCTCCAGACCGGCCAGGTAGGCGTCCATGACCTTGCGGTAGCGCTCCAGCGAGAAGATCAGCGTCACGTTGACGCTGATGCCGAGGCCGATGACCTCGGTGATCGCCGGCAGGCCCGCCTCGGTGGCGGGGATCTTGATGAGCGTGTTCGGACGGTCGACCAGCCAGGCCAGCTGCTTGGCCTCGGCGACGGTCGCCTTGGTGTTGTGCGCGAGCCGCGGGTCCACCTCGATGGAGACCCGGCCGTCCTGGCCGCCCGTGGAGTCGAACACCGGGCGCAGGATGTCGGCGGCGTCACGGACGTCCGCCGTCGTGATCATGCGGATGGCTTCCTCGACCGTGACCTCACGTGCGGCGAGGTCGGAGAGCTGCTGGTCGTACCCGTCGCCCTGCGAGATGGCCTTCTGGAAGATCGACGGGTTGGTGGTGACGCCCACGACGTGCTGCTGGTCGATCAGTTCGGCGAGGTTGCCGGACGTGATCCGCTTGCGCGACAGGTCGTCCAGCCAGATCGCGACGCCTTGCTCGGAGAGGCGCTTCAGTGCGTCTGTCATGGAAAATGCATCTCCTACGTGTCGTATGTCAGCGTCAGCGCTGGGCTGCGGCGATCGATTCCCGGGCGGCGGAGGCGACGTTCTCGGCGGTGAAGCCGAACTCCTCGAAGAGCACCTTGCCGTCGGCCGAGGCACCGAAGTGCTCGAGCGAGACAATGCGTCCGGCGTCGCCGACGAAGCGGTGCCAGGTCAGGCCGATGCCGGCTTCGACCGCCACCCGCGCCCTGACGGACGGCGGCAGGACGCTGTCCCGGTACCCCTGGTCCTGCTCCTCGAACCACTCCACGCACGGCATCGACACGACCCGTGTCGGGATGCCCGCGGCCTGGAGCTGCTCACGCGCCTCGACCGCCACGTGCACCTCGGAACCGGTGCCGATCAGGACGACCTCGGGCGTGCCGCCGTCGGCCTCGAACAGGACGTAACCGCCCTTGGTCGTGTCCTCGTTCGGCTCGTACACCGGCACGCCCTGACGGGTCAGCGCCAGACCGTGCGGGGCGCCCTTGCCGAACACCTTGGTGTAGCGGCGCAGGATCTCGCGCCAGGCGATCGCGGTCTCGTTGGCGTCCGCGGGGCGGACGACGTTCAGGCCGGGGATGGCGCGCAGCGAGGCCAGGTGCTCGACCGGCTGGTGCGTCGGGCCGTCCTCGCCGAGGCCGATGGAGTCGTGCGTCCACACGTACGTCACCGGCAGGTGCATGAGGGCCGACAGGCGGACGGCGTTGCGCATGTAGTCGGAGAACACCAGGAAGGTGCCGCCGTAGATGCGGGTGTTGCCGTGCAGCGCGATGCCGTTCATCTCCGCGGCCATGGAGTGCTCGCGGATGCCGAAGTGGATCGTGCGGCCGTACCGGTCGGCGCCCGGCAGCGGGTTGCCGTCCGGCAGGAACGAGGACTTCTTGTCGATGGTGGTGTTGTTCGAGCCGGCGAGGTCGGCGGAGCCGCCCCACAGCTCGGGGATCACCGCACCGAGGGCCTGGAGGATCTTGCCGGACGCGGCACGGGTGGCCACGCCCTTGCCCGGCTCGAAGACCGGGAGCTTCTCCTCCCAGCCGGCCGGCAGCTCGGTCGCGGCGATGCGGTCGAACTCGGCGGCGCGCTCCGGGTTGGCGGTGCGCCAGGCGGCGAACGTCTTGTCCCACTCGGCCTTGGCCTCCCGGCCGCGGTCGAGCGCGCCCCGGGTGTGGGCGAGGACCTCGTCGGAGACCTCGAAGGACTTCTCCGGGTCGAAGCCGAGGACGCGCTTGGTGGCCGCGACCTCGTCGTCGCCGAGCGCCGAGCCGTGCGCGGCCTCGGTGTTCTGCGCGTTCGGCGCCGGCCAGGCGATGATCGAGCGCATCGCGATGAACGACGGCTTGTCCGTGACGGCCTTGGCGGCCTGGATCGCGTCGAACAGCGCCTGCGGGTCGAGGTCGCCGTTCTCCTTCGGCTGCACCCGCTGCACGTGCCAGCCGTAGGCCTCGTAGCGCTTGGCGGTGTCCTCGGAGACGGCCGTCTCGGTGTCGCCCTCGATCGAGATGTGGTTGTCGTCCCACAGCAGGACCAGGTTGCCGAGCTTCTGGTGGCCCGCGAGGGAGGACGCCTCGGCGGAGATGCCCTCCTGGAGGCAGCCGTCACCGGCGATCGCGTAGATGTAGTGGTCGAACGGGGAGGTGCCGGGGGCGGCCTCCGGGTCGAACAGGCCGCGCTCGTAGCGGGCGGCCATCGCCATGCCCACCGCGTTCGCGACACCCTGGCCGAGCGGGCCGGTCGTCGTCTCGACACCGGTCGTGTGACCGTACTCGGGGTGGCCGGGCGTCTTGGAGCCCCACGTCCGGAAGGACTGGAGGTCCTCCAGCTCCAGACCGAAGCCGGCCAGGTACAGCTGGATGTAGAGGGTCAGGGACGAGTGCCCCGCGGACAGCACGAAACGGTCGCGCCCGGTCCAGTCGGCGTCCGCCGGGTCGTGCCGCATCACCTTCTGGAAGAGGGTGTACGCGGCGGGCGCCAGGCTCATCGCCGTACCCGGATGGCCGTTACCGACCTTCTGTACGGCATCGGCGGCCAGGACGCGGGCGGTGTCGACGGCCCGCTGGTCCAACTCGGTCCACTCGAGGTCTGTGGTGGTCGGCTTGGTGCTCACCCTGAGTCAGGGCTCCTCTCCACATGGTCCACATGTCGAATGCCGGTGCGCTTGGCGCCCACCGGCCTTTGTCGAGCCTACCCCCGTAAGTACGTGCGTTTTTTCGACTCATTCCAGACTGCCGGGACCGGGCGCGATCCGCCTCCCGACCGGCGTGTTCCCCATTTGGCAAGTGAATACGGAGCCGCTCATCCGACTGCTCAATCGAGAGGCACCCGGCTCTTTGTAGGGAGTGCCCCAACACGACCCCACCCCCGCGAAGAGCGGGGTCTGGGCAACGTCTACAGTGGCGTGGTACGCGCGAGCCTTTACGGGGAGTTCACACCCGGGGGCTTGCTGGGATGTCTCTGTCAGGGGTGTGCGTGACGGCCGTCGAATCCCGTCCAGCGGGTGGGGGCACCGCCCATGCCGTGAAGACCGTGGGGGAGCTCGGGACGAGCCCCGCCCGTGGCCGGCGGCCGTTCGGGGCCCGCCTCAAGGCGTTCGTGGCGCTGACCAAGCCGCGGATCATCGAGCTGTTGCTCATCACCACCGTTCCGGTGATGTTCCTGGCCGAGCAGGGCGTGCCCGACCTGAAGCTGGTGCTCCTCACCTGCCTCGGCGGCTACCTGTCGGCGGGCGGCGCCAACGCGCTCAACATGTACATCGACCGCGACATCGACGCCCTGATGGACCGCACGGCGCAGCGGCCGCTGGTCACCGGCATGGTCAGCCCGCGCGAGTGCCTGGCCTTCGGCCTCTCGCTCGCGGTGGTCTCCACTCTGCTGTTCGGCCTGACGGTCAACTGGCTGTCGGCCTGGCTGTCCCTCGGTGCACTGCTCTTCTACGTGGTCGTCTACACGATGATCCTCAAGCGCCGTACCTCGCAGAACATCGTCTGGGGCGGTATCGCGGGCTGCATGCCCGTCCTCATCGGCTGGTCCTCGGTGACCGACTCGATGTCGTGGGCCCCGGTCGTCCTCTTCCTCGTCATGTTCTTCTGGACGCCGCCGCACTACTGGCCGCTGTCGATGAAGGTGCGTGAGGACTACGCGCGCGTGGGTGTGCCCATGCTCCCGGTCATCGCCTCCAACAAGGTGGTCGCCCGCCAGATCGTCCTCTACAGCTGGGTGATGGTGGCCGTCTCCCTGCTGCTCACACCGCTCGGCTACACCGGGTGGTTCTACACCTCGGTCGCGCTGGTGGCCGGCGGCTGGTGGCTGTGGGAGGCGCACGGGCTGCAGAACCGCGCCAGGTCCGAGGCGACGGGCGGCAAGCTCAAGGAGATGCGGCTGTTCCACTGGTCGATCACCTACGTGTCGCTGCTCTTCGTGGCCGTCGCGGTGGACCCCTTCCTGCGGTAGCCGCCCTGCTGACGCCCGACGGGCGGGGGGGGGGGGGGGGGGCCCCCCCCCCCCCCCCCGCCCTCCCCCTTCCCTCGGGGGGAGAAACGTGGCACAGCGCGCAACGAAGAAGGCGGACAGAGAGACCACACCCCGCGAGAACCAACAAAC
>NZ_JBVHPY010000015.1:151541-173821 GCF_055567695.1 Streptomyces sp. NPDC026417 | reverse complement strand
GGTTTTTTCGGTTCCCTCTTTCTCTGGACCCTCCTCCCCCCCCCCCCCCCCACCTTCCCCCCCCCCCCCCCCCCCCCCCCCCCCGCCCGTCGCCGTTTGATCTACCCGTGGGTAGCATCCTGGCCATGGCAGACACCGAGCAGGTTGACGAGAGCACCGGCGCCACGCAGGACGCCAAGGCCGAGCGCAGGGCGACCCGCCTCGCCAAGGAGATCTCCGCGTTCGCCGACGCGCACGGCGGAACCGAGGGACACGTCGAGTACCTCGGGCAGCGGGGCGCCCGGATCGTGCTCGTCGGCGCCGACGGCGGCTGGGGCGACCTGGTGGCCCCCACGCACGCCATCGCCGAGCAGGCCGTGAAGAAGTCCGGCATCACCGTGCACGAGGAGTTCGACGGCGAGTTCGCCGCCAAGGTGCAGACGGGCCCGTACGAGTGGAAGCGCATGGCAGGCCTCCAACTCGGCACCCCCCGAGCCTGACCCCCACCCCCGACGCGCCCCGCCCAGGGGCGCGGGGAACGGCCCCACACCCGCACCCGAGGAACCGGCCCGGGCCCGCTCAGGGGCGCGAGGAACCGCGCACGCAGCCCCCACGCACCCGCACCCGAGGAACCGGCCCGGGCCCGCCCGGGGGCGCGGGGAACGGCGCGCCCAGCCCCCCACGCACCGGCACCCGAAGAACCGGCCCGGGCCCGCCCGGGGGCGCGGGGAACGGCGCGCCCAGCCCCCACACACCCGCACCCGAAGAACCGGGCCGGGCCCCCGCCCAGGGGCGCGAGGAACCGCGCACGCAGCCCCAGAGCACCCGCACCCGAAGGCCCCGGGCCCACCGGGAAACAGCAAACCAAGCGGAGCGCCTTCGCACGGGGTGTGCGCCAGCAACACCTGACGCCCGGTTCACCCGTTAGGACCTGAGAACGCACGGTCCACTCACGGGAGCCCGGATGATCGAAACGCCGTCCCTAGTGGACCAGTACTGCCACGGAGTGCTCCGCACGGAGCTGGGCCTCGGCACCTTCGAGGCCCACCTCTCCCGTACGGAGGGCCCCGCCGCCCCCGGCACCACCTTCTTCGACACCCAGACGGGCTTCGCGGTACGCCGCTGGTGCCCGCCCCTGCTGGGGCTCGAACCGCACTGCCCGCCGGCGCACTACCTCGCCCGGCGCCGCGAACTCGGCGTCCTGGAGGCGGGCCGCAGGCTGCTGCGGGGCAGCGGCATCACCACGTACCTCGTCGACACCGGGCTGCCCGGCGACCTCACGGGACCCCGCGAGATGGCGTCCGCCGGGGCCGCCCAGGCCCACGAGGTGATCCGGCTGGAGCTGCTCGCGGAGCAGGTCGCCGACACCTCCGGCACCGTCGAGTCGTTCCTCGCCAACCTCGCCGAGTCCGTGCACGGCGCGGCCTCCACCGCCGTCGCCTTCACCTCCGTGGCGGGCATGCGGCACGGCCTCGCGCTCGCTCCCGAGCCGCCGGGACCGGGGGAGGTGCGGGGCGCCGCCGGCCGCTGGCTCGCCGCCCGGCGGGTGGGCGGGGAGCTGAGCGACCCGGTCCTGCTGAGACATCTGCTGTGGGTGGCGGTGGCGTCGGGACTGCCCCTGCAGCTCCACGCCGGCGTCGGCGAGCCCGGACTGCGCATCGACCGCACCGATCCCGCCCTGCTCACCGACTTCGCCCGGGCCACCGCGGGACTCGGCACCGATCTCGTCCTGCTGCACGGCTATCCGTACCACCGTCATGCGGCACACCTGTCCGGGGTCTTCCCGCACGTGTACGCCGACCTGGGCGCCGCGCTGGTGCGCACCGGGGCGAGGGCGGCCGCCGTCCTCGCGGAGATCCTGGAGCTGGCGCCGTTCGGCAAGCTCCTCTTCTCCAGCGGTGCGCACGGGCTGCCGGAACTGCACGTGGTGGGCGCCCGCCTCTTCCGCGAGGCGCTCTCGCGGGTGCTGGGCACCTGGGTCGCCGAGGGCGCGTGGTCCCTGTCGGACGCCCAGCGGGTCGCGGGCCTCATCGCGGCCGGCAACGCGCGCCGGGTGTACGCCCTGGAATGACGCCGGCGGCCGGATACGAGGACGTCAGGCGCGCGTGAGGGACGACTCCGCCGCGGGGCCCGGGAGGTCCGCCACCGCGTCCGGGCGCTCCCGGAGTGCCAGGAGCACGCGCAGGACGCCGATCCAGACCAGGCAGGACCCGAGCATGTGGAGCCCGACCAGCGCCTCCGGGAGGTCCGTGAAGTACTGGACGTAGCCGATGACGCCCTGTCCGAGGAGGATCAGGAACAGGTCGCGGGTGCGGTTCAGGGGGCCCTTGGGGGCGTCGACCGCCTTGAGGACGAACCACAGGGCGAAGGTCAGCGTGACGACGATCCAGGCCAGGACCGCGTGCAGCTTGCTGACGGTCTCCCAGTCGAGCGGCATGCGGGCGACGTCGCTGGAGTCACCCGCGTGCGGACCCGCGCCGGTGACGACGGTGCCCACCGCGATCAGCAGCCCGGAGGCGGCGACCAGGACCCACACCAGCTGCTGCACGGCCCCGCCGACCAGGGGACGCGGCTCGGCGTCGCCCTCGCGGGTGCGCTGCCACATCACCGTGGCGACCGTGATCAGCGCCGTGGAGAGCAGGAAGTGGGCCGCGACCGTGTACGGGTTGAGGCCGACCAGCACCACGATCCCGCCGAGGATCGCGTTGCCCATGACGACCCAGAACTGCGCCCAGCCCAGCCGGGTGAGGCTGCGCCGCCACGGCTTCTGCGCCCGCGCGGCGACGATCGCCCAGCCGACCGCGGCACACAGCACGTAGGTCAGCAGCCGGTTGCCGAACTCGATGACGCCGTGGAAGCCCATGGCGCTGGTCGTGGTCAGCGAGTCGTCGGTGCACTTGGGCCAGGTCGGGCAGCCGAGCCCGGAGCCGGTCAGCCGCACGGCACCGCCGGTGACCACGATGACCACGGCCATGACGAGGGCGGCGAGAGCCGCCCGCCGCACCGTCCGGGGCGTGGGGGTCCAGTGTTCGGCGATGAAGGAGAGCGGGGTACGCGCGGCGTGGGCCACGTCTGCTCGGGTCGCGTTTGGCACGCGCACCATCGTAGGCGGCGGCTTGTGCACGCCTTCACGAGGGGGAGGTCTCTACTCCCACCGGAAGAATCGGGCAGCCGCGCCGAGCCCCAGGACCGCCCACACGGCGAGGATCCCCAGGTCGGCCCACGGCATCCCCGCCCCGTGCTGCAGCACGTCCCGCAGTCCGTCCGAGAGGGCGGAGATCGGCAGCAGACCGAGCACGTCCTGGGCCCCGGACGGGAACTTGTCGAGCGGCACGATGACGCCGCCGCCGACCAGGAGCAGCAGGAAGACGAGGTTGGCGGCGGCCAGCGTGGCCTCCGCCTTCAGGGTGCCGGCCATCAGCAGCCCGAGGCCGGAGAAGGCGGCGGTGCCGAGGACGAGCAGGAGCAGGACGGCGAACGGGTTGCCGTGCGGCGACCAGCCGAGGCCGAGGGCGATCGCGGTCAGCAGGACCACCTGGAGGACCTCGGTGACCAGGACGGATGCCGTCTTCGCGGTCATCAGGGCCCAGCGCGGCAGCGGGGAGGCGGCGAGCCGCTTCAGGACGCCGTACCGGCGCTCGAAGCCCGTCGCGATGGCCTGCCCGGTGAACGCCGTCGACATCACGGCGAGCGCGAGGATGCCCGGGGCGAGGAAGTCGACGGCCTCGCCCTTGCCGGTGTCGACGATGTCCACCGTGCTGAACAGGACCAGCAGGAGTGTCGGGATGACGACCGTGAGGAGGAGCTGCTCGCCGTTGCGCAGCAGCATCTTCGTCTCCAGCGCCGCCTGGGCGCCGATCATCCGGGGGAGCGGCGCGGCTCCGGGCCGCGGGGAGTACGTACCGGCGGCGCTCATCCGCGCAGCTCCTTGCCCGTGAGTTCCAGGAAGACGTCTTCGAGGGTGTGGCGTTCGACGGAGATCTTCTCCGGCATCACCCCGTGCTGCGCGCACCAGGAGGTGACCGTCGCCAGCAGCTGCGGATCGACCTTGCCGCCCACGCGGTACGCGCCGGGCGTCAGCTCGACCGCCGTGCAGTCCGCCGGGAGGGCCTTCAGCAGGGACCCCACGTCGAGACCGGGGCGGCCGCTGAAGCGCAGGGTGTTCTCGGCGCCGCCGCGGCACAGCTGCTCGGGGGAGCCCTGCGCGACGACCCGGCCGGCGTCGATGATCGCCACGTCGTCCGCGAGTTCCTCGGCCTCGTCCATGTGGTGCGTGGTGAGGATGACGGACACGCCGTCGGTGCGCAGGTCGCGGACGAGGTCCCAGGTCGCGCGGCGGGCCTGCGGGTCGAGGCCCGCCGTGGGCTCGTCGAGGAAGACCAGCTCGGGGCGGCCGACCACGGCCATCGCGAGCGCGAGCCGCTGCTGCTGGCCGCCGGACAGCCTGCGGTACGTCGTACGGCCGCAGCCGCCCAGTCCCAGCCGCTCGATCAGTGCGTCCACGTCCAGCGGGTGCGCGTGCAGCCGGGCCACGTGGCGGAGCATCTCGTCGGCCCGCGCGCCCGAGTAGACGCCGCCGGACTGGAGCATGACCCCGATCCGGGGGCGCAGCCGGGCGGACTCCCGGACCGGGTCGAGGCCCAGGACGCGCACCGTGCCGGAGTCCGGCCTGCGGTACCCCTCGCAGGTCTCGACCGTCGTGGTCTTGCCCGCGCCGTTGGGGCCGAGTACGGCGGTGATGCCCGCCCCGGCCACCAGGTCGAGGCCGTCCACCGCGGTCTTCGTGCCGTACCGCTTCACCAGGGCCTGGACCTGGACCACGGGCTCGCTTCGCATGAAGCGCAAGTCTAGGGACGCGTCCGGTCGGCGCGGCGGGCGGGGCCCACGACCCGGACGCCGTCCCGGGGGCGCGCGCGGCCCGGCGGCGCCTCGTCGGTGATCCACTCCTCGCGCGAGCGGTGCAGCGCCAGCCACCGCTCCGCGTAGGCCACGGCGGCGGCCACGGGGAACAGCCGGGTGTCCGCGGCGCCCACCCGGCCGCGTACGACCGGCCGGTCCCGTTCGAAGTCGGCGCCCAGTTCCGCGAAGCGCTCGGAGGTGATCGACACCTCGGTGACCACCTCCCAGCGGCGGTCCCCGCCGGGTCCGAGGACGGGCCGGCCCACCTCGGCCGAGGGGGACGGGATGCGGTACTCGGCCAGGTGGAAGGCGGTGCACGCGTGATAGCCGGCGCCGAGCAGCACGACGCGGGCGCCCATGGCCTCCAGCCGGGCCAGCGGGCTGCGCTCGCCGAGCCGGCAGTCCGGGGCGTGTCCGTCCACGACCTCCGCCGCACGCGCGCCGAGGGCCGCGAACGAGGTCTGCGGGTGCGCGCTGCGCAGGGCGCCGGGCCAGGTGCGCACCGTCTCCGGGATCACGCCGACCCCGCGGCTGGGGGTGACGAGCGGGTCGTAGGCGGGCATCGCCGCCCGGATGTCCGGCCACCACTCCGCGGGGACCGGAGGGTCGCTCCACAGGGCCGGATCGGAGAGGTCGCCCGTCTGCGTGGGGACGACGAGCGTCCCGTCGGGGCCGAGTGCGTCGAGCAGCCCCTGGACCACGGCCGGCGCCCCGCCGCAGACCCAGCCGAGGGAGCTGAGGGAGGAGTGCGCCAGGAGCGTCTCGCCGGGGCGGACACCGAGCTCGCGCAGCTGTGCGGCGAGGCCGGGCCGGGTGACGAGTGGGCCGGTCGGAGGCGGTACGGGCACGTCCGGCAGTCTGCTCGACCGCTCCCGGGAGCGCCAGCGAATTGATCGATCAAAGATCGTTTGCGCAGGTCATCTTAGGTATGCCTAAGTGACGCAGGGCACCGTCCACGCCTCGGGCGCGGGTTGTCAGGCTCAAAGGAATTACGCAACAATGGCGTTGTGAAAAACGTTGGCGAGGCTCCGCAGGAGGAACTCGCGACCGGTGAGCGGTCCACCCGCAACCGCGTCGCGCGCTCCATCCTGGACCACGGCCCGTCGACCGTGGCCGACCTCGCCGGGCGGCTCAAACTCACCCAGGCGGCCGTCCGGCGCCACCTCGACGCGCTGGTCGCCGACACCGTGGTGGAGGCCCGCGAGCAGCGGGTCTACGGCGCGCGCACCCGGGGGCGCCCCGCGAAGGTGTTCGCCCTCACCGACTGCGGCCGGGACGCCTTCGACCAGTCCTACGACAAGCTCGCCGCGGACGCGCTGCGCTGGATCGCCGAGCGCGAGGGCGGTGACGAGGCGGTCGTCGCCTTCGCCCGCGCCAGGATCGCCGCCCAGGCAGGGGCCTACCGCGCCGCCATCGAGGCCGCGACCCCCGAGGAGCGCACCGAAGCGCTGGCCAGGGCGCTGAGCGCGGACGGGTACGCTGCTACGGCGCGCAGCGCACCGGTCGGCGAGCAGCTCTGCCAGCACCACTGCCCGGTCGCCCACGTCGCCGAGCAGTTCCCGCAGCTGTGCGAGGCGGAGACCGAGATCTTCTCCCAGCTGCTCGGTACGCACGTGCAGCGGCTGGCGACCATCGCCCATGGCGACGGCGTGTGCACCACGTTCATCCCCAAGATTTCCAAGACCACTGACAACGCATCTGCAAGCACGGCCGGGAGGAACCCCGCATGACGCTCCCCACGGAGACTGCTCACCCCGAACTCGAGGGCCTGGGCAAGTACGAATACGGCTGGGCCGACTCCGACACGGCCGGCGCCTCTGCGAAGCGCGGCATCAACGAGGACGTCGTCCGCGACATCTCGGCGAAGAAGAACGAGCCGGAGTGGATGACCAAGCTCCGTCTCAAGGGCTTGCGCCTGTTCGAGAAGAAGCCCATGCCGAACTGGGGCTCGGACCTGTCGGGCATCGACTTCGACAACATCAAGTACTTCGTGCGCTCCACGGAGAAGCAGGCGGAGTCCTGGGAGGACCTGCCCGAGGACATCAAGAACACGTACGACAAGCTCGGCATCCCCGAGGCGGAGAAGCAGCGCCTCGTCGCCGGTGTCGCGGCCCAGTACGAGTCCGAGGTCGTCTACCACCAGATCCGCGAGGACCTGGAGGAGCAGGGCGTCATCTTCCTGGACACCGACACCGCGCTGAAGGAGCACCCGGAGCTCTTCAAGGAGTACTTCGGCACCGTCATCCCGGTCGGTGACAACAAGTTCGCCTCGCTGAACACCGCCGTGTGGTCCGGCGGCTCGTTCATCTACGTCCCCAAGGGCGTGCACGTCGAGATCCCGCTCCAGGCCTACTTCCGTATCAACACGGAGAACATGGGCCAGTTCGAGCGGACGCTGATCATCGTCGACGAGGACGCCTACGTCCACTACGTCGAGGGCTGCACCGCGCCGATCTACAAGTCGGACTCCCTGCACTCCGCGGTGGTCGAGATCATCGTGAAGAAGGGCGCCCGCTGCCGCTACACGACCATCCAGAACTGGTCGAACAACGTCTACAACCTGGTCACCAAGCGCGCCGTGGCGTACGAGGGCGCGACCATGGAGTGGATCGACGGCAACATCGGCTCCAAGGTCACCATGAAGTACCCGGCCGTCTACCTGATGGGCGAGCACGCCAAGGGCGAGACGCTGTCCATCGCCTTCGCGGGCGAGGGCCAGCACCAGGACGCCGGCTCGAAGATGGTCCACATGGCGCCGAACACGTCCTCGAACATCGTGTCGAAGTCCGTGGCGCGCGGCGGCGGCCGTACGTCCTACCGCGGTCTCGTCGAGATCGGTGAGGGCGCCCACGGCTCGAAGTCGAACGTGCTGTGCGACGCGCTGCTCGTCGACACCATCTCCCGCTCGGACACGTACCCCTATGTGGACGTCCGCGAGGACGACGTGTCCATGGGCCACGAGGCGACCGTCTCCAAGGTCTCCGAGGACCAGCTCTTCTACCTGATGAGCCGCGGTCTCTCCGAGTTCGAGGCGATGGCCATGATCGTGCGCGGCTTCGTCGAGCCCATCGCGAAGGAGCTGCCCATGGAGTACGCCCTCGAACTCAACCGGCTGATCGAGCTGCAGATGGAGGGCGCGGTCGGTTAAGACCCGCCGCCCGGACACAGCCAGCGAACACTGACGCAGGAAAGAGAGCAGACCGACAGCCATGGCTGAGGCTACGAATATCCCGGTGGGGTCCACCACCGCCGGCCAGATCGCGGTGGCCGCCGAGTCGACCGTTGCCACGCGCATGAGCGCACCCCCGTCCTTCGACGTGCAGGACTTCCCGGTCCCGCACGGCCGTGAGGAGGAGTGGCGGTTCACCCCGCTGGAGCGCCTGCGCGGGCTGCACGACGGCACCGCGGTCGCCACCGGCGACGGCGTGAAGGTCGGCATCGAGGCGCCCGAGGGCGTCGTCGTCGAGACCGTCGGCCGCGACGACGCCCGGCTCGGCAGGGCGGGCACCCCGGTGGACCGCGTCGCCGCGCAGGCCTACTCGGCGTTCGAGAAGGCCGGTGTCGTCACCGTCCCCAAGGAGACGGTGCTCACCGAGCCGATCCGCATCGCCGTGCAGGGCCAGGGCGGGGTCGCCTACGGCCACCAGGTCATCGAGCTGGGAGCCTTCGCCGAGGCCGTCGTCGTCATCGACCACACCGGTGACGCCGTGCTCGCCGCCAACGTCGACTACGTCCTGGGGGACGGTGCCAAGCTCACCGTCGTCTCCGTCCAGGACTGGGACGACAAGGCCGTCCACGTGGGCCAGCACAACGCGCTCATCGGCCGGGACGCCACCTTCAAGTCCTTCGTGGTCACCTTCGGCGGCGACCTCGTGCGCCTGCACCCGCGCGTGCACTACGCGGGCACCGGCGGCGACGCCGAGCTGTTCGGCCTGTACTTCACGGACGCCGGCCAGCACCAGGAGCACCGCCTCCTCGTGGACCACAACACCCCGCACTGCAAGTCGAATGTCGCCTACAAGGGCGCGCTCCAGGGCGACGGCGCCCACGCGGTGTGGATCGGCGACGTCCTCATCGAGGCCAAGGCCGAGGGCACCGACACCTACGAGATGAACCGCAACCTGGTTCTGACCGACGGCGCCCGCGTCGACTCCGTGCCGAACCTGGAGATCGAGACCGGCGAGATCGTGGGCGCCGGCCACGCCTCCGCGACCGGCCGCTTCGACGACGAGCAGCTCTTCTACCTGATGGCCCGCGGCATCCCGGCCGACGACGCCCGCCGTCTGGTGGTCCGCGGCTTCTTCGCCGAGCTGGTCCAGCAGATCGGCGTCTCCGACATCCAGGAGCGCCTCCTCGCCAGGATCGACGAGGAGCTGGAGGCGTCGGTCTGATGACTGCTGCGTCCTTCGTACGCGCCTGTGCGCTGAGCGAGCTGGACGAGGACACCCCCAAGCGGGTGGAACTCGACGGCACGCCGGTGTCCGTGGTGCGCACCGAGGGCGAGGTGTTCGCGATCCACGACATCTGCTCGCACGCGAACGTCTCGCTCTCCGAGGGCGAGGTGGAGGACTGTCAGATCGAGTGCTGGCTGCACGGCTCCGCCTTCGACCTCCGCACCGGCAAGCCGTCCGGCCTTCCCGCGACGCGCCCCGTCCCCGTATACCCCGTAAAGATCGAAGGGGACGACGTGCTCGTCTCCCTCTCCCAGGAGTCCTGAGGCACCCATGGCAACGCTTGAAATCCGAGACCTGCACGTCACCGTCGAGGCCGACAACGCCACGAAGGAGATCCTCAAGGGCGTCGACCTCACCGTGAAGCAGGGCGAGACGCACGCCATCATGGGCCCGAACGGCTCCGGCAAGTCCACGCTCGCCTACTCGCTCGCGGGTCACCCGAAGTACACGATCACCGGCGGCACCGTCACCCTCGACGGCGAGGACGTCCTGGAGATGTCCGTGGACGAGCGTGCCCGCGCCGGCCTGTTCCTGGCGATGCAGTACCCGGTCGAGGTCCCCGGCGTCTCGGTCTCCAACTTCCTGCGCACCTCCGCCACCGCCATCCGCGGCGAGGCCCCCAAGCTGCGCACCTGGGTGAAGGAGGTCAAGGAGGCCATGGAGCGCCTCAACATGGACCCGTCCTTCGCCGAGCGCAACGTCAACGAGGGCTTCTCCGGCGGCGAGAAGAAGCGCCACGAGATCCTCCAGCTCGAACTGCTCAAGCCGAAGATCGCGGTCCTCGACGAGACGGACTCCGGTCTGGACGTCGACGCGCTCCGCATCGTCTCCGAGGGCGTCAACCGCGTCCGCGAGACCGGCGAGGTGGGCACGCTCCTCATCACGCACTACACGCGCATCCTGCGCTACATCAAGCCCGACCACGTCCACGTCTTCTCCGGCGGCCGCATCGTCGAGTCCGGCGGCGCCGAGCTCGCCGACAAGCTGGAGAACGAGGGTTACGAGGTATACACGAAGGGTGGCGCATCCGCGTGACACAGCTGCCGGGCCTCCTCGACACCGAGGCGATCCGCAAGGACTTCCCCATCCTGGACCGTCAGGTCCACGACGGTAAGAAGCTCGTGTACCTGGACAACGCGGCGACCTCGCAGAAGCCGCGCCAGGTGCTGGACGCCCTCAGTGGTTACTACGAGCGCTACAACGCCAACGTCCACCGCGGTGTGCATGTGCTCGCCGAGGAGGCCACGGCGCTGTACGAGGGCGCGCGCGACAAGGTCGCCGCGTTCATCAACGCGCCGAGCCGCGACGAGGTGATCTTCACCAAGAACGCCTCCGAGTCGCTCAACCTCGTGGCGAACATGCTGGGCTGGGCCGACGAGCCCTACCGCGTGGACCACGAGACCGAGATCGTCATCACGGAGATGGAGCACCACTCCAACATCGTCCCGTGGCAGCTGCTGTCGCAGCGCACCGGCGCGAAGCTGAAGTGGTTCGGCCTCACCGACGACGGCCGCCTCGACCTGTCCGACATCGAGGAGGTCATCACCGAGAAGACGAAGATCGTCTCCTTCGTGCTGGTCTCCAACATCCTGGGCACCGTCAACCCGGTCGAGGCGATAGTGCGCCGCGCCCAGGAGGTCGGCGCCCTGGTCCTGATCGACGCCTCGCAGGCCGCCCCGCACATGCCGCTGGACGTGCAGGCACTCCAGGCCGACTTCGTCGCCTTCACCGGCCACAAGATGTGCGGCCCGACCGGCATCGGCGTCCTGTGGGGCCGCCAGGAGCTCCTCGAGGACCTGCCCCCGTTCCTCGGTGGCGGCGAGATGATCGAGACGGTGTCGATGCACTCGTCGACGTACGCTCCCGCGCCGCACAAGTTCGAGGCGGGCACGCCCCCGATCGCGCAGGCGGTCGGCCTCGGCGCGGCCATCGACTACCTGAGCTCGATCGGCATGGACAAGATCCTCGCCCACGAGCACGCGCTCACCGAGTACGCGGTGCGGCGGCTGGCGGAGGTCCCGGACCTGAGGATCATCGGCCCGACCACGGCCGAGGACCGCGGTGCCGCGATCTCGTTCACCCTCGGTGACATCCATCCGCACGACGTGGGCCAGGTCCTGGACGAGCAGGGCATCGCCGTCCGGGTCGGACACCACTGCGCGCGCCCGGTGTGCCTGCGGTACGGAATTCCTGCGACGACGCGAGCGTCGTTCTATCTGTACTCCACGCCGACCGAGATCGACGCACTGGTCGACGGCCTGGAGCACGTACGGAACTTCTTCGGCTGAGGAGCTGGCTGAGTCGTGAAGCTTGATTCGATGTACCAGGAAGTCATCCTGGACCACTACAAGCACCCGCACGGGCGCGGTCTTCGGGATGGCGACGCCGAGGTGCACCACGTCAACCCCACGTGCGGCGACGAGATCACGCTGCGCGTGAAGTACGACGGCGAGCAGATCGCGGACATCTCGTACGAGGGTCAGGGCTGCTCGATCAGCCAGGCCTCGGCCTCCGTGCTGAACGAGCTCCTCGTCGGCAAGGAGCTGTCCGAGGCGCAGAAGGTCCAGGAGACCTTCCTGGAGCTGATGCAGTCCAAGGGCCGGATCGAACCGGACGACGCGATGGAGGAGGTGCTGGAGGACGCGGTCGCGTTCGCCGGTGTCTCCAAGTACCCGGCCCGGGTCAAGTGCGCCCTCCTGAGCTGGATGGCGTGGAAGGACGCGACGGCCCAGGCACTGGGTGAGAGCGCCGAGAGGAAGACGGCATGAGCGAGAACACTGTGGCATCCGAAGAGGGCCTGACGACGAAGCCGGCCTCGGAGGAGGAAGTCCGCGAGGCGCTGTACGACGTCGTCGACCCCGAACTGGGCATCGACGTCGTGAACCTCGGCCTCATCTACGGCATTCACATCGACGACGCGAACATCGCGACGATCGACATGACCCTGACGTCCGCGGCCTGCCCGCTCACCGACGTCATCGAGGACCAGGCCAAGTCCGCGACGGACGGCATCGTCAACGAACTGCGCATCAACTGGGTCTGGATGCCGCCGTGGGGCCCGGACAAGATCACGGACGACGGCCGCGAGCAGCTGCGCGCGCTCGGGTTCAACGTCTGACGCACCCCTTCGAAGAGGCCCCCGGCACACCGCCGTGGGCCTCTCGCATGTCCGCGCGCCCGTACGCGTCGCTCCCGGCCGACGCCGACACCCGGGCCGGCGCCGTGCGGGAGCCCGGCCCCTGCGCCGGGACGTCCACGGCTCCCGCGCTGTGTACGGGCGTACACATCGATGTGTACCCTCGTACACATGGGATACGTGCTGCTCGCCGGGGCCATCGCCGCCGAGGTGGCCGCCACGACCGCCATGAAGTACAGCGAGGGCTTCAGCAGACTCTGGCCGTCGCTGGTCACCCTCACCGGATACGTCGTCGCCTTCCTCCTGCTGGCGCAGACCCTGAAGACCGTGTCGGTCGGCACCGCCTACGCGATCTGGGCCGGCGCCGGAACCGCCGTCATCGCGGCCATCGGCATGCTGTTCCTGGGGGAGGGGATGAGCGCCGCCAAGCTCACCGGCATCGCGCTGATCATCGGCGGCGTCGTCGTGCTGAACCTGGGCGGGGCCCACTGATGGCGCGCCGCTACGACCCCGAGCGGCGCCGCCGGATCATCGAGGCCGCGATCCGGGTCGTGGGCGCCAAGGGCATCGCCGGGCTCAGCCACCGCTCCGTCGCCGCCGAGGCCGACGTGCCGCTCGGCTCCACCACGTACCACTTCAGGACTCTCGACGAACTGCTGGTCGCCGCGCTGCGCCAGGCCAACGAGGGTTTCGCGAAGGTGCTCGTGGCGCGCGGTGCCCTGGAGGACACCCGGGTCGATCTGGCCGGTGAACTGGCCGGACTGGTCGGCGAGTGGCTCGGCGGCGACCCCACCGGCGTCGAGCTGGAGTACGAGCTGTACCTCGCCGCCCTCCGGCGCCCCGCCCTGCGGCCCGTCGCCGCCGAGTGGTGCGAGGACCTCGTCGAGCGGCTCGCCCACCGCACCGACCCCGTCACCGCCCGCGCCCTCGTCGCCCTCATGGACGGAATCTGCCTGCAGGTCCTGCTGACCGGAGCGTCGTACGACGAGGAGTACGCACGCGAGGTCCTGGCGCGGATGATCCCGTGAGCGGTGCGCACGGCCCGCCCGCGGACCCGGAGTGATCCGGACGGGACCTCCTGATCCCCCGAAACCGTGAACCTTTCCGGGGCCCGGGGAGAACAGGCGGTGACAAGCTCGCCCCGAGCCGACAGACGGAGGCCCTGTGACCGGACCACCACGCCCGACGGAGCCGGTGGCACCGCCCCCGACGGAACGGGTGCAGGACGACGCCCGCGTCGTCGCCGGATCGCTGGAGCAACCGGAGCTGTTCGCCGGGCTCTACGACCGCTACGCAGCCGACATCCACCGGTACGTGACCCGGCGCCTCGGGGACGGCCCGGCCGACGACATCACGGCGGACACCTTTCTCACGGCGTTCCGCATCCGCGACCGCTACGACCTGACGCGTCCCAACGCGCGCCCCTGGCTGTACGGCATCGCGGGCAATCTCATCGGCAGGCAGCGCCGCGCCGAGGTGCGGGCGCTGCGCGCGCTGGCCCGTACCGGACACGACCCCGTCGCCGCCTCCTGGGTCGAGGACACGGACAGCCGGCTCGCCGCCCAGGGCCCGCTGGCCGGCGCCCTCGCGGCCCTGTCCGCGGGTGACCGGCACGTGCTGCTGCTCGTCGCCTGGGCCGACCTCGGCTACCAGGAGGTGGCGGAGGCGCTGGACATCCCGGTCGGCACGGTCCGCTCGCGGCTCAACAGGGCCCGGCGCAAGGTCCGTACGGCACTGGGAGCCGATCCGGCATTCGTGGGCGAAGCCGCGGAGGTGGCGCGATGAGGGACGACCTGACCGAGGTGCGTGAGCTGCGTGCCGACGCGCCCACGCCGGACCGGGCCCGGCTCGCGGCCGGGCGCACCCGCCTGATCGAGGCCGCCGGAGCGCGCGCGGCGCGCCGCGCGCCGTGGGCCGGGCGTCGTTTCGTGATCGCCGGTGTGGTCGCGGCGGTGACAGCCGTCGCCGTTCTCGCGTCGGTGCTGGTGGACGGGAGCGACGCCGGACGGAAGGTGTCGCCGGCGGCCTCCCCGAGCGCGGGGCTGAAGGGGATCGGCGCCAAGGAGCTGCTGGAGCGGGCGGCGCGGGTGGTGGAGAAGGAGCCCGACGACGCCGTGCCCCGGGCCGACCAGTGGATCTACACGAAGAGTGTCCAGGAGGGCGAGAACACCCTGGCGCACCGCGAGCAGCGGTCGCTCTACACCACCGAGCACTGGATCCGCTACGACGGGAGTGCCGTCGCCGACCGCATGCCCTACGAGGGCGCGAAGCTCACCGTCCGCACGATGCACCTGGAGAACGGGGGAGAGGGTGACGACCGCTCGCCCCGCGAGATGCACCGGTTCCTCTCCACGCTGCCCGCCGACGGCAAGGGGACGCTCGCCGCGATCCGCGAGGCGCACGCCATCGGGGACGTCGAGGGCGAGACACGGACCCAGCGGGACTACCGCGAGATCAGCGTCCTCCTCGACGCCGACGTGATGCCGTCCCGGGGACTCGCCGGGCTCTACCGGGCCCTCGCGAGCCTGCCCGGCGGCACGGTCACCGACCATCTGGTGACGAACGCCGCCGGACGCCGGGTGATCGCCGTCGGCTTCGACCGGGAATTCGACCCGAAGACGAACCGGCGGATGGCCGACGAGTGGCTGCTCGACCCGCAGACGTACCGGATCGTCGGGATGCGCATGGTCGAGGGCGACAAGGTCGTCGGCGGTGGCTCCACCGTCGCCGACGCCGTGGTCGACGAGGCGGGCCGCCGCGGCTGACCGCCGGCCGAGGGACACGGGCGGCCCGCGCCACGGGGGTGCGGGGGCGGCCCGGCAGGCCTTCCGGCCCCGGTACGGCCCTCGGCCGGGTCCTGCCCGGAGAGGGCGGCCGGGGTCCCGTTCCGGAGGTTGCCTCCGGCTTCGGAACGTACAGGGCGCCGTCCCGCGGTGACCGAGCGCTGGTCCGTACGGCCCGGTCTCTGAGACGGGCCGTGAGCGGGTTCGCCTCCGCGGCCCTCGGCCGGTTAGGTTGCCCTCATGACCGACACGACTGCTACTCGCACCACCGGCGCCGTCGCCGCCGGGCTCGCCACCCTCACCGCCGACGGCACCGTCCTCGACACCTGGTTCCCCGCCCCCGAGCTGTCCGCCGAGCCCGGCCCCGCCGGCACCGAACGGCTGTCCGCCGAGCGGGCCGTGGAGCTCCTCGGCGAGGGCGCGGCCAAGGCCATCGGGCCCGACGCCCGCCGTGGCGTCGAGGTGGTCGCGGTCCGTACGGTCATCGCCTCCCTGGACGAGAAGCCGATCGACGCGCACGACGTGTACCTGCGACTGCACCTGCTCTCGCACCGCCTGGTGCAGCCGCACGGCCAGAGCCTGGACGGCATCTTCGGCCACCTCGCCAACGTCGCCTGGACCTCGCTCGGCCCGGTCGCCGTCGACGACGTCGAGAAGACGCGCCTGAACGCCCGCGCGGAAGGCCTGCACCTGCAGGTGACGTCGATCGACAAGTTCCCGCGCATGACCGACTACGTCGCGCCGAAGGGCGTCCGCATCGCCGACGCCGACCGGGTCCGGCTCGGCGCGCACCTCGCCGAGGGCACGACCGTCATGCACGAGGGCTTCGTGAACTTCAACGCGGGCACGCTCGGCACGTCGATGGTCGAGGGCCGCATCTCGGCCGGCGTGGTCGTCGGCGACGGTTCCGACATCGGCGGCGGCGCCTCGACGATGGGCACCCTCTCCGGCGGCGGGAACGTCCGCATCACCATCGGCGAGCGCTGCCTCATCGGCGCCGAGGCCGGCGTCGGTATCGCGCTGGGCGACGAGTGCGTGGTGGAGGCCGGTCTGTACGTCACCGCCGGCACCCGCGTCACGATGCCCGACGGGCAGATCGTCAAGGCCCGCGAGCTCTCGGGCGCCTCGAACATCCTCTTCCGCCGCAACTCGGTCACGGGCACGGTCGAGGCCCGCCCGAACAACGCGGTCTGGGGCGGTCTGAACGACGTCCTGCACAGCCACAACTAGTCGGTCCCACGCCGCGCCGAGCGCCCTCCCGTCCACCGACGGGAGGGCGCTCGGTCATCCGGCCCGTACGTTCGCCGCGAACCGGGCGAGCGCCTCGAAGTCGCCCTCGCGCAGCCCGATCCGCGGGTTCACGTGGTGCAGAAGGGCGGGCCCCGGATGGCGGGCGGCCACGTACGCGTCGTCCGCCGGGCTCTGCTCGTCGTCGACCCACGCGAACGGGCGCCCACCCGCGTACGCGAGGATCGCCTCGGTCTTCCAGTGCACGCCGTCGGGCCGCTCGGTGAGCAGCGCGTCGCCGAAGTCGACGCAGGGAAGGTCGGGTAGGCCGACGACGGGCGCGATCCACCGGTTCGCGGAGTCCGTCCAGGTGGTGGCCCAGCACAGCTCGTAGCCGAGGCCGAGCAGCGCCGGCCCGTGCGCCGGGTTGAGCCAGACCCGCAGCGGTCGGCCCGGCCGTACCGCCGCCCGGATCGTCGTGTACCCCTCGGGCCGGCGCTCCGGCTGCGCCGCGTACGGGTTGAGGGGGCCGTCCACGTCGAGGAACAGCAGGGGTCTGCTCACCCGGCCAACGTACGGCAGGGGGGACGGACGCGCCGCCGCATTTTTTCCGGGGCCGAGGCATAGCGGCGGCCCGCCGGGAGCGTCACAAGAAGCACAGGGGCCGGGCACAGGGTCCGCCGGGGAAGAGAAGGTGACGATGGATGCCGAAGGGCAGGAGAGATTCCGGGAGTTCGTGGCGAACCGGTCGTCCGCGCTGCTGAAGACGGCCGTGCTGCTCAGCGGCGGGGACCGGCACGCGGCCGAGGACCTGCTGCAGAACGCCCTGATCAAAGCCGCCGGACGCTGGCACCGCATCGACGAACCCGAGGCCTACGTACGGCAGATCCTGTACCGCCAGCAGGTCAGCCGCTGGCGGCTGAAGTGGCCCCGCCGGGAACTGACCGTCGCCGAACCGCCGGAGGAGACGGCGGACGCGGACGCCTCCGCCGCGGCCGAACTGCGCGTGGTGATGCGCGGGGCGCTCGCCCGGCTCACCGCCCGGCAGCGCACCGTGCTGGTGCTGCGCTACTTCGAGGACCTGCCCGAGGCCGACGTCGCCCGCCTGCTGAACTGCACGGTCGGGACAGTCCGCTCCACGACGCACCGCTCGCTCGCACGGCTGCGCGCCCTCGCCCCCGAACTCGCCCCGCTCGGCCCGGCGGACGTCGAAGAGCGGCCGTCCCGTGACTTCTCGCCCATGGAGGTGCGCCCGTGAACGTCGACGAAGTGGTACGCGAGTCGCTCCGGGAGCAGGCCGACGAACAGCCGCCGCTCGGGCCGGACTTCGCCGACCGGGTGCTGACCGCCGGGCGCCGCCGCCGCACCCGTGCGCTCGCGTCCGTCGCCGCGGCCACCGCCGCCGTCGTCGCCGTCGCCGTGGCCGTTCCCCTGCTCGGTTCCGGCAAGGACGACGTGCGCCCGGCCAGCGAGATGAACCGGAGCGACATCATCGCCCACCCGGACCAGACCCCGCCCCGTGACCTGATCGCGGCCGGGGACACCGCGCTGGCCGCCTACTACACCCTGCACAACGTGCGGCAGAGCGCGAAGACCGCCGTCAACACCCGCGAGTACTCGCTGCTCGACCAGAAGACCGGCAAGTACGTCGAGGCCGCCAAGTGGTCCTACCTCAGCGTCGCGCCCGGGATGCGGACCGCCGCCGTCCTGGAGAAGGACCTGCCCGCCAAGCGGATCGGCATGCTCGATCTGCTGACCGGGAGGGTCGAGCGCTGGATCCCGGCCGAACGCGGGGTCGCGAGCGTCGAGTTCTCGCCCGACGGCGACAAGCTCGTCGCGACGACGTACGCCAAGAACCCCGATCTGCTGCACAAGGCGGACTACGACAGCGACGGCGACGGCAAGAACAACGACTGGACCCGGGACTTCGGCAGCACCGACCGCACCGGGTTCTACGTCGTCGACGTGGACTCCGGCAAGAGCTCCTGGGCCGCGGTGACGGACACGCGGGACGTCAACGCCCGCCAGGACTTCGCGTTCAGCGCCGACTCGAAGCTGGTGTACGGCGGGCTCATGAGCCGGCCCACCGAGCAGTTCTACGACTTCAAGGGCAACAAGGTCCCCAAGCCCGCGAACGAGAGGCACCTGCACTGGGGTGTCGAGGCGCGGCTCTCCCCCGACGGCAAGCTCGCCGCCGGCGGGTTCGCGGGCGGCGCGAAGACCACCGCCTCCGAGATCCTCGACCCCCGCTCCGGCAAGCGGGTCGCCAAGGTGCACGGGCAGCAGCTGCTTGCCTGGGTCGACGACAAGCGGCTGATCGCCTGGGACATCGACCCCGGGACGAACGAGTTCCACAACCGGCTGATGCTCGTCACCATCGGCAGCGACAGGGTCGTCCCGCTCAGCGGCTTCCGCAAGGGAACCGACGGCGCGGCCGGCCGCTGGAATCCGGTCTTCGCCCGGCGCTGAGGCGCCGGGCGGGGTGTGTCGGGCACCGAGCCGAGGGGGGCAGGGGGCGGACGGGGGCCGGCCCCGGCCCGGTTCTGACGGTGGGGGGCGGACGGGGGTCGGCCCGCGCCCGTCAGGACACCTCGGCGACCAGCTGCCCGTACACGGCCAGCAGCCCGTCGGCCGCCTCGCGGCCGGCGGGCCGCAGGGGCGCGCGGACGGGCCCGCCGGGCAGACCGAGCCTGCCGAGGAGTGCCTTGGCCGTGACCGCGCCGGGCAGTCCCGCGGCCATCATCAGCTCGGTGAGGCGGATGGTCCGCCGCTGCAGGCGGGCCGCGAGGGCGGTGTCACCCGCGTCGAACGCGTCGAGCACGGCCCGGAACTGACGCGGCGCCACGTTCGCCACCGTGCTGACACAGCCGGCGCCACCGATCGCGTAGAGGGCGAGGACGTGCTCGTCGCAGCCCGCGTAGTACGCCAACTCCGTCTCCGCCAGCACCTTCTGGGTGCCGAGCAGGTCGTACGCGCAGTCCTTGACCGCCACGATGCGGGGATGCTCCGCCAGCCGGATCAGCGTCTCCGGCTCGATACGGGTGCCCGTGCGCCCGGGGATGTCGTACAGGGCGAGTGGCAGTCCGGCGGCGTCCGCGACCTCCCGGAAGTGGGCCTCGACCGCGTCCTGCGGAGGCCGGCTGTAGTACGGGGGGACCACCAGCAGGCCGTCCGCGCCCGCCTTCTCGGCTCCCCGTGCCAGCTCGACGGTGTGCCGGGTGTCGGCTGTGCCGACGCCCGCGACGATCGGCACCCGCTCGCCGACCGCCGCGCGGACCGCGCGCACGAGCGCGGACTTCTCCGCGTCCGACGTCGTGGGCGACTCTCCCGTGGTGCCGGACAGCACCAGGCCGTCGCACCCCTCGTCGACCAGCCGGGCCGCGAGCCGCTGCGCTCCGTCGAGGTCGAGGGCGCCCGCCTCGGTGAAGGGGGTGACCATCGCACAGAGCATCCGTCCGAAGGGAGCGCCGGGTGTGACCCGGGCGGCGCCGCCCGCGCTGCGGTGTCCGGTGCCTTCCTCGGGCCCCGGCCGGGGCCCCGCCGTGGTGTCCGGTGTCGTCATGTGCACAGTCTCGGCTTCTGCTCAGTGAAGATCCACTTAATTCTCCTACGACATATCGGGGGCACTTGCTACACAATCCGCGGCGGTTCCCGGGGCAGGCACTAGTGCCAGAACGGCCTCTCATGGGTCACCATGGCCGAGTCGGAGGTCGACGGCAGATCACGGGAGGCACCATGAGGCTGGGCAAGGCACTCGCCACCGGAGTCGCGGAGGAGACCGGCACACCCGAGGAGGAGGCGGGCCTCCGGGTCGCCGAGGCCGTCGAGGAGCTCGAGGCGTCCGCGCCCGAAGAGGTCCCGGCCGCCCGATGAGGCTGCGGCTCCCCGAGGAACGCCCGACGGAGCCGCCGACCGGATACAAGATCGCCCACCCGGTGCTGTCCCATGACGGCACCCGGGCCGGGTTCACCGGCGTCTCACTGGGCGGTGCCCTGCCGTACGGAGTGCTGGACGAGGCGCGCTGCGTCTACGGGCGGCGCCATCGGGCACCGCACCGCCGCTGCGACTGCGGCTTCCACTGCGTGCACGACCGAACGGCGGCCGAGGCCCTGCTGTGCACCGCGGAGCACCGGGCGGCGGCCCTGCTGGAGGTCTCCGTCCTCGGCAACTACATCCGCTTCGAGCGCGGCTTCCGCTACGCCCGCCAGCGGGTCCGGACCGCCACGGTCGGCCCCTGCGCGTGCGGGGCGACGGCCGCGGCCCTGGCCGACGCGGGCTGGGGGCGCCCGGGCTGGCGCGCGCTGACGGCCGCCTGCGCAGGGTGCCTGCGCGCCCGTACGTCCCTCTCGCTCGCCGGATTCGCCCGGCTGGCCGGTGAGGGGATCCGGGTCCGGGCCGCCGCCGGGGCGGCTCCCGGGCCCGCCGGACCGGACGTCTCCGAACTGGTCGCGGAGGCCGCGCTGCTCCAGGCGCGGCTCGACTGGTTCCAGAGCCAGTTGGCCCGTCTGGACGAACGCGGACCGCAGGGGTAGCCCGGTCCGGTACGGGTACCCGGCCCTCCTCAAGCGAGAGGAGGCGGGACACCGTGACCGGGACCATGAACAGCAGGCCCGTGCGGGACGAACACGGGCACCAGTCGGTGGGCGAGCTCGTCGGCCAGGCCACCGAACAGCTCTCCCAGCTCGTGCGGCAGGAGATGACCCTCGCCAAGGAGGAGCTGGCGGAGAAGGGCCGGCGCGCGGGACGGGGCGGCGGGATGATCGGGGCGGGAGGCGCCGTCGGATACGTCGGGCTGATGGCCCTGTCCGGCACCGGCGTGGCCGCGCTCTCCCTGGTACTGCCCGTGTGGGCCGCCGCGCTCATCGTGACGGCGGTGCTCTTCGTGGTGGCCGGGGTACTGGCGGCCATGGGCCGGGCGCAGCTCCGCAAGGCCACACCACCCACACCCGAACAGGCGCTCGACAGCGTCAAGGCGGATGTCGACGAGATCAAGGAAAGGGCGCATCGATGACGAACGACAACACCGGCGCGAACGCCGCGAAGGCGGCCGGCGCACAGGTCCCCGGTGTGCAGCAGGGCTCCGGCCCGGAGCCGACCGGCGCGAAGCCCGGTTCGGACGCTCCGGAGTCGGTGGGGGCCAAGGGCCCCGACGAGCTGCGGCGGCAGATCGAGGAGACCCGGAGCCAGCTCGGCGACACCGTCGAGGAGCTGGCCGCGAAGGCGGACGTGAAGGCCCGGGCACAGGCGCGCGCCGCCGACCTCAGGGACCGGGCGGGCGCCATGACGGTCCAGATGAAGGGCACGGCGACCCAGGCCGGTCACGCCGTGCAGGGCAAGGCCGCCCAGGCCGGGCACGTGGTGCAGAAGAACGTTCCGGAGCCGGTGCGCAGCGCGGCCAGCACGGTCGTCGAGGCCGGACGGCGGCACCCCGGCCCGATCCTGATCGGGGCGGGCGCCGTCGTCGCGGCCGGTCTGCTGCTCCGGCGCCACAACGGACATCACTGAGCCACCCGGGCGGCGGTACCCGAACCGGTGCCGGTGACGCGCTCACCGGCACCGGCACTCGCGCGCGCCCGGGATCGCGACCGCGGCGGTGGGCCGCCCCGCCACCCCTGTGGCGACGGGCGGCACGAGAGACCGGCGAGCGGGGTGGGGGGAGGGGGGGGGGGGGGGGGGGGGGGGGAGGGGGGGAGGCGTGGGGGGGGGGGGGGGGGGGGGGGCGGGGCGGGGGGCGGGACGCGGGGGCCCGGAAGAGGGTGTTCGGCGTGGGCGGCAGTGCGACGACCGACGGCGGCGCCGGGG
>NZ_JBVHPY010000015.1:102676-151531 GCF_055567695.1 Streptomyces sp. NPDC026417 | reverse complement strand
CATGGGGGTGGGCCACCCCGCCCCCCTTGTGTCGAGGGTCGCCAAGAGAGCCCGGCGGGGGGGGTGCACCCGTCGCGTGGTGGGTCCGGCCTCCTCCCCCGCCGCTCGCTGTGCGCGGCTCGTCGCCTCAGCCGGTCCGGCCGCCCTGTGCCGCCCGGGCGCGGGCCTCGCGCAGCGCCCGCAGCCGGGGCGGCCACTTGCGGGTGTCCCGCGGCTCGACGTAGGGCTCCTCGGTGGGCGGCTGCCCGCCGGTGATGGCCCGCTGCCGGGCCAGCTCCGCGTCGAACTCCAGGCCCAGCAGGATCGCCAGATTGGTCAGCCAGAGCCAGACCAGGAAGACGATGGCGCCCGCGAGAGCGCCGTAGGTCTTGTTGTACGAACCGAAGTTGGCGGCGTAGAGGGCGAAACCGGCGGACGCGGCCAGCCAGACGAGCGTGGCGAGGACACTGCCGGGACTCACCCAACGGAAGCCGCGGCCACGGACGTTGGGGGCGGCCCAGTACAGCAGGGCGATCATCAGGATCACCAGCACCAGCAGCACGGGCCACTTCGCGATGGACCAGGCGGTGATCGCCGCGTCGCCCAGGCCGACGGCCGTGCCCGCGCGCTCGGCCAGCGGACCGGTGAACACGACGATCGTCGCGCTCGCCGCGAGCATCACCATCAGGGCGATGGTCAGGATCAGCCGCAGCGGGGTGACCTTCCAGACCGGGCGGCCCTCCGGAAGGTCGTACACCGCGTTCGAGGCGCGGATGAAGGCGGCGACGTACCCCGAGGCGGACCAGAGGGCGAACAGCAGGCCGACGACGGCGAGCACGCTCCCCGTGCCGCCGCTGTCGCCCAGCTGGACCACCGCGTCGTGCAGGATGTCGCGGGCCGGTCCCGGCGCCAGGTCGCCCACGTTGTCGAGGAGTTTGTCCGTGGTGCGCTGTCCGGCCACGCCCAGCAGGGACACCAGTACCAGCAGCGCCGGGAACATCGACAGCACGCCGTAGTACGTCAAGGCGGCCGCGCGGTCGGAGAGTTCGTCGTCCATGAACTCCTTCGCCGTGCGCCGCACCACCGCCCACCAGGAGCCCGCGGGCAACTCGGAAGGACTGTCCTTCGCGGTCAGTCCCTCCGTCTCCGATTCCGGTCGTCTCTCGTCCATGACCTGACGTCTCTCCCGAATCGGCGGGGTGAAGCCGCCGCCCGAAACTGAATCTTGGTCGAGGCCGAGGAGGGGCGGGGTGCGCGAAGGGGCGGGGGAGGCCCGGGGCCTCCCTCCACGACCACCACCGACAAGGCGAGTCGCCTGGACAAATAAATTGTTCGGTGAGACGGTGGGGTCATGTGGGACGTGACCGTGATCGAGGACGCAGAGGCAGCCGCCGTTTCGCTGGACCCCACGCGGGCCCGGCTGCTGGCCGAGCTGGCCGCCGGACCGGCGTCGGCCGCCATGCTCGCGGGCCGGATCGGGCTGCCGCGCCAGAAGGTGAACTACCACCTGAAGGCGCTGGAGCGGCACGGCCTGGTCGAGCTGGCGGGCGAACGCCGCAAGGGCAACGTCACCGAGCGGCTGATGCGTGCGACCGCCGCGTCGTACGTGATCTCGCCGCTCGCGCTGGCCGCCGTGCAGCCCGACCCGGACCGCTTCCGGGACCAGCTGTCCGCCCGCTGGCTGCTCGCGCTCGGCGCCCGGCTCGTCCGGGACGTCGGCTCGCTGATCACCGGCGCGGCGAAGGCCCGCAAGCGGCTGGCCACCTACGCCCTCGACGGCGAGGTCACCTTCGCCTCCGCGGCCGACCGTGCCGCGTTCATCGAGGAGCTGACGCAGGGCGTCGGCGCCCTCATCCGCAAGTACCACGACGCCGACGGGGAGGGCGGACGGGACCACCGGATCGTCCTCGCCGTCCACCCCACGGTCAAACCCGGTCCCGGCGCCGCCGAGCCGCCGCGGATCGAGGGGCCGTCGTGAGCCGCCGGCCACCGGCATCCACTACACCGTCCACGCGCCCGCCCCGGGCCGAACCGCAGGAGTGACCGTCATGTCCAAGGAATTCGAGATCGAGCGGGAGTTCGAGGTCGACGCCACGCCGCAGGAGGTGTGGGAGGCGATCACCACCGGCACGGGCGGCTGGCTGTGGCCGATGGAGTACGAGGCCCGTGAGGGCGGCACGGGACCCTACGGGGCCACCATCACCGCCTGGGATCCGCCGCACCGCCTGACCAGCCGTGTCGAGAACGTGGACGGCATCGACGTCCAGACGCTCAACCAGCTCGACCACACCGTCGAGCCGCGCGACGGCGGCAGCCGCTCCTGGGTCCGCTACGTGCACAGCGGCATCTTCGTCGACGACTGGGACAACCAGTACGACGGCGCCTCGAAGCACACCGACTTCTACCTGCACACCCTGCGCGAGTACGTCACGCACTTCGCGGGCCGCCCGGTCGCCTTCACCACCTTCGACGGGCCCGGCGCGTCCGTGACCCCCGACGCCCTCGCCGCCGTCGGACAGGCGCTCGGCCTCGCCGAGGACACCGCCGAGGGCGCCCGGGTGCGGGCCAGGGGGCCAGAGAACCAGGTCCTGGACGCCGTGGTCGACTTCCGCAACCCGTACTTCATCGGTCTGCGCACGGAGCACGCCCTGTACCGGTTCTTCGGGCGCAACCACTGGGGCGCACCGGTCGGTGTCAGCGTCCACGACTTCGCACCGGGCGCCGACGCCAAGGGCACCGAAACCGCCTGGCGGGCCTGGCTCGACGGGGTGTTCGCCGCCTAGAAGCCGACCCGGACGGCACTCCCTTCCCTTGGCACCTCCGGCTCGCGCGACGGGCCCGGCGTGCCCGCGAGGGGCCCGACATGCGCGAGGAGCCCGGCCCCCTGACGTGGGGCCGGGCTCCGGCGCGGGACGACCGCGGCGGCGACGGGAACCGCCGCCGCTCGCCGATGCTACGGCTCGAACCGCAGCACCTGCGGGTCGTGGTCGCTGATCTGGTCCGAGAACTCCGAGTTGATGTGCACGCTGTCGTACTCGAGGTCGCAGTTCTTGCGGATCGACGGGCTGACCAGGATCTGGTCGAGGACCTGGCTGTTGCCCTGGTAGTCGTACGTGTAACGCTCGCTCCTGGGCAGCGACTTGATCGCCGACCAGAGCTCGCCGTCGCCCTCCAGCAGCTCGGCGGTCCGCGAGAACTCGAAGTCGTTGATGTCGCCCAGTGCCACCACGTCGGCGTTCTTCTGCGTGGCGAGGATGTCCTTGACGAAGGAGTTGACCGCTGTCGCCTGGAGGTGACGCTGGGTCTCCGAGCTGCGCACCGGCGGCTGGAACTGCCCGTGCAGCGACTGGTCCCCGCCCTTCGAGGCGAAGTGGTTGGCGATCACGAAGACCGTCCTGCCACGGAACACGAACTCGCCCGCGAGCGGCTTGCGGCTGTTCTTCCAGGCCTCGGCGGCCGGGTCGATGCGGCCGGGGGAGACCGTCAGCGCCGCCTTGCCGCGCTGCTTGACGACACCGACGGCGGTCGTCGCGTCGCCGCCGGCACGGTCGGTGAACGAGACCCGCTCCGGGTTGAAGAGGAACGCCTGACGGATGTTGCCGCCCGGCTCGCCGCCGTCCGCGAGGTCGACCGGGTCGATGGAGCGCCACTCGTAGGCCGGTCCGCCGGCCGCCACGACGGCGTCGGCCAGCTTCTGCAGCGTCACCTCGGCCGAGACCGTGCCGTCGTTCGTCGCGCCGTTGTTGTCCTGGATCTCCTCCAGCGACACGATGTCGGGCGACTGGAGGTTGTTCACGATCGCGGACGCGTGCTCCGCGAAGGTCGCGTCGCCCGGGTCCAGGTTCTCGACGTTGTACGTGGCGACGGCCAGTTCCTTGCGGCCCTGCGCATCGGTGGTCTCGCGCTCCAGGCCGCCCTTCTCCAGGGTGCCCAGCCGGCCGGCGACGAGGGTGTAGCCGCCGTACTGGTTGTAGTCGAGCGGGCCGGCGGTGGTGCCCGTCAGCTCGTCGCCCACGTTCGCGACGGGGAAGTCGGCTGCGGCGCCGAGGGACTGTATCTGCAGGCGCCCGGTGTTCTGCGAGTCGTACGAGCCGTACACCGTGCCGCCGCGGCGGTTGGCGTGCTCGCGCGGCTTCACCGTGACCCAGAGCTCGGCGTACGGGTCGCTGGCGGTGACCACCCGGGTGTCGGAGACCTGGATGCTCATGCCCTCCAGTGACTCGTAGTAGTCCAGGGCGTACTTCGCGGGCTGGAGCGCCAGGCCGTTGACGGAGCCGCCCGCCGCGGTGTCACCGGCGGCGGTGTACGCGTCCGGGACGGAGTGGGCGTCGACGACCGTGGCGGCCGGAACCGCGTTGCCGGCGGACACCACGGTCACCGTCGGCTTGGTGATCTCCGTCAGCGACTGGTTGCCGGTGGAGGCGCCGCCCGGCACGTACTCGGAGACGGTGCCGGTGACCGTGACCGCGTCGCCGACGGCGACCTTCGGGGCGGAGCTGGTGAAGACGAACACGCCCTCACTGGTGGCCGGGTTGTCGTCCGCGTCCGGATCCTGGATCCAGAAGCCCTTCGACGAACCGTAGGTCCGTACGCCCGTGACGATGCCGGTCACGTCCGTGACCTTCTGGCCCGCGAACGGGGACACGCGGGTGGTGCCCTGGATGTCGTGGATGTGGACGGTGTCCGCGTGGGCGGGTGCGGTGAGCACCACGGCGGAGACGGTGGAACAGACCGCGGCGACGGTCAGCGCGGCGATGCGCGCGGTTCTCCTGCTCGGCAAGGAAATCCCTCCGGGGACGTACGTGAGCGCCGGGACGAGGGCGGAAAGGTGACGGGAGCGCGACCTGCGTACGGGCCGGTGACGCGCGTAGAGGCGGGTGGGCGGACGCCCGTTCAACTTCTACGCGCGTCAATCTCGTGTGTGGCCGGGGGAGTTGTCAAGGTTTCAGGGGTGTACGACTCCTGACAGGGACATGAACCGGGCGGCATGGGGCGAAATCCGTCTAGGCTGAGCCGCGGTGGCTGTGCGGTGCGGACGGCGCGGGATCACGCGCCCGTTCGCGTGTACCGGCGCACCGCCGTGTCCGCCCCGTCCGCCCGCTCTGCCCGTCCCATCCGTCCCGTCCCGTGTGCCAGTCCGTCCCGTCCCGAGGGCCCGTCCCGCGGTGCCCGCCGGTGCCGCCGGTCGTCCGTCCTGCCGACCCGCTCACCGCACCCCCCCGCCTGTCCTGCCTGTCCGGAGGAGAACCAGCCGATGTCAGACAGCTCCCCCCTGCCGCCCGTGCGGCTGATGTCCGAAGCGGAGCTGGCGCGGGACGCGCTCGCCACCCCGCTGCTCTCCCGCGCCGCGCGGCTCGCCCGCTGGGCCGGGCCGGACACGCGCGTGGGCGCGGGCGGCGAACTCGTCGAGGAGCAGCTCCCGCAGGCGGCCGGCGAACTCGGTCTCACCGGGGACGAGGCGGTGGCCTTCGCCAGCGAGGCCTGGCGGGTCGCCGTGGACGCCGGTCTGGTCGAGATCGTGGACGAGGAGGAGGGCACCGTCGCCGCGGGGGCCGACCTCGGTCAGCTCACCGCCGGAGCGCCGCACGACGTGCTCGGGGTCTGGCTCGCCGCCCTGGAGACGGTGCTGGCCGACGCGAGCGTGCCGGATCTCGACGACCTCGTCGGCGCGATGGACGAGGGCGGCACGATCGACTTCTCCCAGCTCGACTGGGACCCCGAGGCCGAGGCCGAGTTCCTCGACGGGGTGCTCGGCAACCTGTACCTGCTCACCGTCAGCGAGGACGGTCCCGGCGAGGGGCCGGTGCCGCTGCCGGCCCTCGCCGCGTCGATGATCGTCCCCGCCGACATGGGGGAGCCCACCAACGACGTGCTGGAGCAGGTGTCGGACGCGATGATGCGGCTCGACGACCAGTTCCGGCTCCTCGAACCGATCGGGCTCGTGGAGTTCCAGCCCGTCGACGAGGCGCTGATGGCGGACGCCGACGAGGAACCCGCCGCCGTCGACGAGACGGACGTCTCGCGCTACGGGATGGTGCGGCTGACCCCGCTCGGCCTGTACGGGCTCCGCGCGCGGCTGCTGGAGTCCGGTGTCGAGGCGCCGGCGGTGGGCGACCTGTCGGACAAGGGCGCCGACGCGCTGCTGGACGGCACGTCCTCGTTCCCGCCGGCTGCCGCCCAGGCCGAGACCGAGCAGTGGCTGGCCCGGCGGGAGGCCCTCCCGGCGGCCAGGGAACTGCTGGCCGCGGCACGGGGCACCGACACGGGCGCGCCACTGCGCCGGCTGCGCTGTCAGCAGGCGCTGTCGCTCGTCGGGCCCGAGGCGGAGCCCGCCCTGCGGGACGTGCTCGACGACGCGGAGCTGGGCGGGCTCGCGCGGGTCTGGCTCACGGAGCGGGGTGCCGCCGACGTGCCCGCGCCGTCGGAGTCGATGGTCTTCTGGCTGACCATCGACACGCTGGCCGCGCAGCTCGCGGCCGAGGGCAACTCCGACGAGCTGCAGGGCCTCGTGGAGGGGCTGGCCCAGCAGCACGGCGGCTTCTTCGCGACGGCCTGGCGGGTCGATCACCCGGCCACGCCGGACGTCCTGGAGGCGATGGGCCGGCTGCACCCGGACCGCAAGGTGGCCAAGGAGGCGCGCAAGGCCGCGTTCAAGGCGCGCTCGCAGCAGGGGAGTTGAGTTCGCACCCGCGCCGGTGGCCCGCGGGATGGACGGTGCTGTCCGTCGGAGGTTGATTCCGGGTGCGGGTGCGGGTGCGGGTGCGGGGCCGAGGGCGGGTTCTGGGTTCGGGTTCGGATCGCCGGGGCGGGCTGGAGGGCGGTGGGGGCGGGGTTCGGTTCGGGTGAGCCGGAGTGAGGTGGGCCGCCAGGGTTGATGCGCGCGCGGGAGCCGTGATCGCCGGATTTGACGCCGAGGCGCCGGGGCGGGGGCCGCCGGTGGCGGTCGTGGCGGCGCTGCGGGAGGCCGCGGGAAGGGCCTCGCTCCGCTCGGCGGGGCGGGGCCCCCTTCGTGGGCCGGTGTCGCTCTCGACGACGGGCCGCGTGGCCGGGGGCCGGGGACCGTGACGCCCGGCGAGCCCCGGGGGCCCTCAGCCGGTGGATTCACGCAAGGGGGACCCCTGACGTCGGGCCGTGTTCAACTCCCGTTCAGGCGCGGGCGGGACGGTGACGCCGCAAAGAGGTCCGCCACCCCCCCCTCACGACAGTCCCACTCCACCGTCACAGGAGACCGCATGTCGCTCACCCGCAGGGACTTCGCCAGACGATCCGCGCTCACCGGCGCCGGAGTCGCCCTGGCCGGCAGCGTCGGCGCCCTCGCCACCGCGCCGAACGCCCTCGCGTCCACCGACACCGAGAACACGGGTGACGAGTCGGCGGACCGGCACGGGGGTGTCGGCTACGGTCCGCTGATCCCCGACCCCGACGGTCTGCTCGCGCTGCCCGCCGGCTTCAAGTACCGCGTCATCACCTACAGCGGCCGGACCAAGCTGGAATCCGGCGAGTTCACCCCCTCCAACCACGACGGCACGGCCACCTTCGACGGACCGCGTGGCGCCACCCTCCTGGTCAACAACCACGAGCTGGGCGGCCCCCGGTCCAAGTGGAAGTACCCCGTCCCGCTCACCGAGGGCCTCGTCTACGACCCGGCGGCGTCCGGCGGCTGCACGGTCGTCGAGGTCCGCCACGACCGCGTCGCCGAGTGGGTCGGCATCGCGGGCACCGCGACCAACTGCGCCGGCGGCAGCACTCCTTGGGGCACCTGGCTCACCTGTGAGGAGACCGAGGACAAGGCCGGCCAGAACGGCATGACGAAGGACCACGGGTACGTCTTCGAGGTCGACCCCGAGGACCGCCGCCGCAACCGGAACCCCAAGCCCGTCAAGGCGCTCGGCCGGTACGCCCACGAAGCCGTCGTCGTCGACCCCCGGCGCGGACGGCTCTACCTCACCGAGGACGCCTCGGGCCCCAACGGCCTCCTGTACCGCTGGACCCCGCCGCAGGGCTTCGAGCACGGCCACGGCCGGCTGGCCACCCTCGCCGACGACGCGGGCGTGCTCCAGGCGTTCAAGTGCTTCGACTCCGGCGGCCAGTTCGTCGACGACCTCTCCCGCGCCACCAGGATCGGCACCGTGTACGGCGTCGACTGGGTGGACGTCCCGGACCGGGACGCCAAGACGGTGTCCGTGCGCAAGCAGTTCGGCGCCGGCCAGGTCACCCGGGCCCGCAAGCTCGAAGGCATGTGGTGGAGCGACGGCGGCGCCTACATCGTGTCCTCCTTCGCCCGCGCCGAGAGCCCCGTCCAGCACGACGGCCAGGTCTGGTTCTACGACCCCAAGCGCCGAACGCTGACCCTGAAGGTCCTCCTCGGCGTGAACCCCGACCCCGCCCGGGACGGAGCCTTCGACGGTCCCGACAACATCACCGTCTCCCCGTACGGCGGACTCGTCATCGCCGAGGACGGCGAGGGCGTCCAGCACCTCTTCGGCGCCACCGACAGCGGCCGTACGTACCCGATCGCGCGCAACGAGCTGAACATCGGCACCGAAGAGGAGCCCGCCTACAGCGAATTCACCGGCGTCACCTTCTCCCCCGACGGCCGGACCCTGTTCGCCAACATCCAGGACCCCGGCATCATGCTGGCCGTCACCGGACCCTGGAAGCGCCAGAAGCGCGGATGAAATCCCGCCCGTGGACGGGAATTTAATTCACTGGCTCCGCCCGCGGCCGCCCTCCTAGAGTGATGCCTGTCCAGGTGCGAAGGCAGGACCTACTTCCACTCATAATGGGGCGGCCACGGGTTCGAGTCCCGTCACCGGTACCACGCGCCGGTGTAGCTCAGGGGCAGAGCACCTACGTCGGTTCCGCCGACCTGAACTCTGGACACCACAACTTCATGCACCTCCCGGTGCGCAGGCTGCGGCTACTTCTTTGCAACAGAATCCCCGCCGCCGCCGACTTGATCTCGGGAGGCGCAGCTCATGGTGGGTGCCCGGTGCGCAGGCAACGGTTACTTCATTCGGATCGGAGTGTTGCGGGTTCGATTCCCGTCATCGGCCCGGGGTCGATGTAGCTCAATGGGTAGAGCATTCGGTAAAGTCCGTCGCCGACCCCTGATCTCGGGCACCCTCCATTTGCTGCGCCTCCCACCGAAAACGCGACGTCACCGTCGCCGACGAATTCGGGGGAATTCATCATGGCGCGATTCAACATCAAGACCGCGAAGCCCAAGAGCACTTCGCGGGTGACTTCCACCGGCCGCGTCCTGCGTACCTTCGAGGGCGGCCGGGGCCGCGAGCGCGACGCGCGCTCCGAGCTCTTCCTGCTCGCGATCGCCAACTTCGTCTCGCAGGACACCTTCTACGAGACCGGCGCCGACCGCGACGACCGGTTCGCGGCGCTCGTGCGGCGGCTCGCCGTCGAGGACCCGTCCTGGACGGCGGGGCTGCTCGGCTGGCTGCGTGGGGAGGGCAACCTGCGGACGGCCTCGATCGTGGGCGCCGCCGAGTACGTGAAGGCGCGTCTCGACGCTGGCGCCACCGACGGTCCCGCCAACCGCGGGGTCGTCGCCTCCGTGCTGCGGCGCCCGGACGAGCCGGGCGAGCTGCTCGCGTACTGGACCTCGCGCTACGGCCGCAACGTGCCCAAGCCCGTCAAGCGCGGTGTCGCCGACGCCGTACGGCGGCTGTACCACGGCAAGTCGCTGCTGAAGTACGACACCGCCTCCAAGGGCTACCGCTTCGGCGACATCCTCAACCTGGTGCACGCGGCGCCGGACCCGGACAAGCCGTGGCAGGGCGACCTGTTCCGGTACGCGCTGGACCGGCGCCACAACCCGGACACCGCCGTCCCGCCCGCCTCGAACGGCGTGCTCGTCGCGCACCGCGAGCTGATGGCGATCCCGGTCGGCGAGCGGCGTGCCGTGGTGACGGCTCCCGACGGCCCCGAGCGGCTCGCGGCGGCCGGGCTCACCTGGGAGGCGCTCGCCGGGTGGCTGCAGGGCCCGATGGACCGGGCGGCCTGGGAGGCCGTGATCCCGTCCATGGGCGCGATGGCCCTCGTGCGCAACCTGCGCAACTTCGACGAGGCCGGCCTGAGCGACGAGGTGGCGGCCCGGGTCGCCGCGAAGATCAGTGACCCGGCCGAGGTGGCACGCTCCCGGCAGTTCCCGTTCCGCTACCTCGCCGCGTACCAGCACGCGCCGTCGCTGCGCTGGGCGTACCCGCTGGAGCAGGCGCTCGCCCACTCGCTGGCCAACGTGCCGGCGCTGGGCGGCAGGACGCTCGTGCTCGTCGACCGGTCCGGGTCGATGTTCTACTCGCGTCTCTCGGAGCGGTCCGAGCTCAACCGGGCCGACGCGGCCGCGATCTTCGGTACGGCGCTCGCGCTGCGGGCGGCGGACGCGGACCTGGTCGAGTTCGGCACGAGCAGCAACCGCGTGGGCTTCCGCAAGGGCGAGTCGGTGCTCAAGGTGCTCGAGCGCTTCGGCGACCTCGGCGGCACCGACACGAGCGAGGCGGTGCGGCGGCACTACAGGAAGCACGACCGGGTCCTGATCGTCACCGACGAGCAGGCCATGTACAGCCACCACGGCGACCCGACCGAACAGGTTCCGGCCGACGTCCCGGTGTACACGTGGAACCTGGCGGGATACCGCCCGGGCCACGGTCCGTCGGGGCAGCCGAACCGGCACACCTTCGGCGGACTCTCCGACGCGGCCTTCCGGATGGTCCCGCTCCTGGAGGGGGCGCGGGACGCCGACTGGCCGTGGGTGGCCTGATCGCGGCGTGAGGCCGGTCCGTACCGGTGTGCCTTCGCGTGAGGGCGGCTTGCACCGGTGCGGACCGCCCTTCCGTGCGTCCGGTCTCGTAGGATTCGGAGAGAGTCCCCGGTCGGCGAGGAGTGGCTGGATGGCACGAGTGGGCGCGGGTGCGGCCCGGCCGATGCGGGCCGACGCACGGCGGAACTACGAGCGGCTGCTCAAGGAGGCCGCGTTCGCTTTCGCCGCGCACGGGGAGAACGCGTCACTGGACGACATCGCCAAACGGGCGGGGGTGGGGTCCGGCACGCTGTACCGGCATTTCCCCACGCGACAGGCGCTGTTGGAGGCCGTGTACATCGACAGCGTCGAAGCGCTGGCGGTGCGGGCGGACCAGATCGCGAGGGAGCTGCCTCCTGGCGAGGCCCTGGTGGAGTGGCTGAACGAACTCGGCGCGGGGATGGTCCAGGTCCGGGGGCTGCGGGCGCTGCTCGGGTCGGCTGTCGCGGACGGCGGCCCGGCGGCTCCGAGCGGCTGCGGGGACTCCGTCAAGGGCGCCGCCGCACGGCTGGTCGAGGCGGCTCAGCGGGAGGGATCGGTACGGGGGGATCTGGACTCGATGGAAGTACTGCGGCTGACGCACGGAGTGGTGGTGGCGTCGGAGCTGACGGGGGGCGGAGGGCAGTGCATCCGGCGGTATCTGGGGTTGCTGACGGAGGGGTTGCGTACTTAGGACGGCAGTTCGCCCCAGAGATCCGTGGCACTGTCGGTGGCCGCTTCCGGAGCGGCCGCGGGCGAGCTGAGCGGTTCCTGCAGCACCCGTACGGAAGGGGGTAGCGTCTCCCTTCTCCCCGGGTGCTCCAGACTCTCCCGAAGCTCGAAGAAGATGGTGCTGAGGTGGGGAAAGGCACCCAGCCACTCCCAGGTGCAGTCGAGGTCGACCTCCACCCAGAGGTCGCGGAGGCTGTCTCGGTCGCACGCGTTCCGGAACTCCTCGGGCGTGATCGCCCCCGAGATCTTGATCTGGGCCCGGCCGCCGAAACGGCGCAATGCCCGGAGTTCCGCGGGGCTGGAAACCGGGAAGTACAAATACTCGTCGGCCAGGTGCGCGATGACCTCGTCGCCGAAGCGGTCGCAGTCGAACCGGCTCCAGACCCGCGCGAGTTCGGCCCGTACCCGGATGTCCTGAAGATCCCGGTACTTGGCCAGAACGGGAATCGCCGCATCGGTGGCGATGCGGGTTGCTGTCAGCACCGTGAAGTAGGCCTCGTCCTTGGTGAGCTCCTGGGGTCCGGGAAGCAGATCCAGGACGACCGGGCCGACGTCGGCCAGCGCGCGGGCCTGTTCCGTCGACTGGGGCGGGATCAGGGCTGCGGCGCGCAGCTGCACCTCGGCTCTCACTTCGGGGTCCAGCTCGGTGGCGTGCTCCAGGCAGGCGGCCGCCAGGAGATGGAGGCGCCGGCTCTCCTTGTCGGAGCGGTCTCCCCGCTCGATGAGGCCGGTGAGCAGCCGGGTGCGTTCCGTCGTTCTGGCGTGGGCGACCGACATCCGGATGACGTCTTCCCACTGGTCGAGATGGGCGTGCGCGATGAGGAAGTCGAAGTCGAGGCCCTCCACCGCCGCCTTGGCGCCGAGATAGTCCTGGAACGTGCGGTGGATGAAATCCATCGAGCCCGCGGTCGGCTCCCGCAGAAGGCCGCTGCGGACCAGCAGATGCTGGTAGATCTGGTCGGCGCCACCCTGCTCGGCGACCTGGGGCATGGTGGGCAGGGCGCTCGCCAGGAGGCCGACGGCATCGGCCCGGTCCATCTCCGAACGGCCGTTCCGGATCATCCAGTACGCGAGTTTCTGGATCAGCTGCACATGATGGGCCTCGCCGATGCGAATCGTGCCCGGCTTGTAGATGCCCCGTTCGCGGTCGCGCCGGGACAGGAGCATGGAGAGCGCAGCGTCGTAGATCTCCTTGCGGCCGTCGGGCAGGTAGCCGCGCCGGTCCTGGTGCAACGCGCAGATCAGGGCGCACATGAGGGGATTGGTGGCCAGCCGCCCAAGATCCTGTTTCGTCCGGATCGCCCGCAGGAGATCCCCTGCGTACTGGTCTCCGACACCGGCGGCCTTGTGCCAGCGCTTGACGAACTCGGTCACGTTGTCCCGGCTCATGGGGGCCAGGTCGAGCTCCGCGAAGTCGTCATCGACCAGCCAGTCCTCCCGGACTGCCGACGGGCGTGACGTGACCAGCCACCGGTTGTGGGGATAGGACGCGACCAGGTCCTGAAGCCAGGTGCGCGCTTGCTGGCGTTCGCTCTCCGGGATCTCGTCGATGCCATCCACCAGGAGGAGCCCGCGCCCCGACCGCAGTACTCGGTCGAACCAGCCCGTCGGTTGCAGAACCGCGATCGGGCAGCCCACCTCGGACAGGAACTCGTCGGGTGTGGGCAGCTTCGCGCCGCCCCGCGTCAGCGTACGCAAGGGAAGAACGAACGGCACGAGACCGTAGAGATACAGCAGACGTTCGTCCAGAGCCTTCTGCGCGGTGGACACCGCCAGCCACTGCACCAGCGTCGTCTTCCCGGAACCGGCTACACCGCGCAGCAGTACCCGCTTGCGTCCCGCCAGTACCTGATCTGCCGGAAACAGCAGCGGATTCGCCGTGTCACCCACCGCGTCCAGGCTCAGGTAGGCCGCGTCGAGCGGCCAGGCGCCCGGCGACTCGGACAGGTCGAGTCTTCTTCGACAGTTCTTCGATCCGGCGACTCTGTTCGACCAGCGTGCGCGCGACGAACGACGACCTCTGGGTGAAGAAGTGCACGACATGCAGGCACGCGGTGTCCAGCACGCTGACGTAGAGGTGTACCGCGTCGTTCGACAGACCGAGCGTCGCCGACCGGCTCTGTGCCCGCAGATGCTGCGCCAGCCCCATGTGACCGAGCTGGACGGCCTGTACGTCGTCCATGTCGATGCTGTCCATGGCACGCAGGGAATCGGCAACCGCATGGGCCACCGCTCGCAGTTCGTACGACGGCAGCTGTTCCGCCATGCCCATCGACTGCGCCGCACGACTGACCAGTTCCCCGGCGATCTTGTGCAGGTCGAGCTCGGACAGGAAGCGCTTCTCACCGGTAAACGACAGGAGACTCGAGACGCGTACCGGCTTGTCGACCAGACCCGCTCCCGGGCCGTCGATGACGAAGAGTTTCTTCACCAACGGCGCGACCACGCTGGACGCGAGCCGGGCGCCAATGGCAGCGGGTTCCATCTGCCCCCTGTCGAGTGGGGCGCGGACAGCGGTCACGTCGGTGTGAGCCGTGGCCGGCGCCCGGACTGAAGCAGAGTACGGCAGGCGAGCTCGATGTGCCGGGGAATGCTGCGCGATACGAAGCACGCGGTGGTGGCGTCCTCAACACGCCACCACCGCACTTCTCTTGTGCTCCTTCGCGCGCTCCCCTGCGCCCTCGGCACGAGCTTCTAGAGGATCTGAGCCGCCGGCTTGACCATGCCGCGGACCGTGCGGGACTTGACGAAGTCGCCCAGCGCCGTCATCTCCCACTCGCCGGAGAACTGCTTGATCAGCTTGGCCATCATCACGCCGGTCTGGGCCTCGGCGCTGGTCAGGTCGAAGCGGACCAGCTCCTCGCCGGTGGCGGCGTCGAGGAGGCGGCAGTAGGCCTTGGCGACCTCGGTGAACTTCTGGCCCGAGAAGGAGTTGACCGTGAAGACCAGGCCGGTGACCTCCTGGGGGAGACGCCCGAGGTCGACGACGATCACCTCGTCGTCGCCGCCGCCCTCGCCCGTGAGGTTGTCGCCGGAGTGCTTGATCGCGCCGTTCACGATCGAGAGCTTGCCGAAGTAGCAGCTGTCGATGTGGTTGCGCTGCGGCCCGTACGCGATGACCGACGCGTCCAGGTCGATGTCCTTGCCGCGGAACGCGGGCTCCCAGCCGAGACCCATCTTGACCTGGGAGAGCAGCGGACGGCCGCCCTTGACCAGGGACACCGTCTGGTTCTTCTGCAGGCTCACCCGGCCCTTGTCGAGGTTGATCTTTCCGGAGGCCGGGGCGGGGGGCGCGGCGGCGGGCGGCGCGGGCGGGGCCGGCGGCGCGGACAGACGCGGGTCCTGCGCCGGGGCGGCCGGGGGCTGCGCCGGAGCTGCGGCCGGGGCTGCCGGGGCGGCGGCGGGGGCGGGCTCCTCGACCGTCACGCCGAAGTCCGTGGCGATGCCGGCGAGGCCGTTCGCATAGCCCTGGCCGACCGCGCGGGCCTTCCAGGCGCCGTTGCGCAGGTAGATCTCGACGATCACCAGGGCCGTCTCCGCGCCCAGCCGGGGCGGGGTGAAGGAGGCGAGCACGGAGTTGTCGTCCGCGTTGCGGATGGTGGCCGTGGGTTCGATGCCCTGGAAGCTCTGGCCCGCGGCGTCGGGGCTCGCGGTGACGACGATCTTCTCGATGCCCGGGGGGACCGCGGCCGTGTCGACGGTGATCGCGTCCGGTGCCGAACCACCGCCGGAGCGGTAGGTCACGCCCGGGCCCGCGGGCTGGTTGTAGAAGATGAAGTCGTCGTCGGAGCGCACCTTGCCGTCGGCGGTGAGCAGCAGGCCCGACACGTCGAGCCGCACGGGAGCGGCGACGTCCACCGTCACGCGGGTGACGGGGAGAGGGATGTTCGAGCCTGGGGTCATAGCTGTCATGCCGGGTGAACGACCGGGACCGCTTTACCGTTCCCTTACCCGGCGGCCAATCGGGTCATCGTCGGTTGCGCGGGTGGTCGCGGGCGGTGCGTTCGTTGCCGTGCTTGTAGTTCCCGGTCCAGCGGGCCATCACGAGCTGCGGGTCGCCGGCCGCGGTCTCGGCCAGGAACTGCTCGGCCCGGCCGCCCCGCAGCGTGCCCGCGGGGCGGCCGCGATGGGTGATCACGACCGTGCCGTCCGCGTGCTCCTCGTACCGGAATCCCTGGGGTGAAGGCATGGCCGGATGCTAAGCGCCCGGCCGTGCCCGGCGACAGCGGATTACGGGGTCACCACGATCTTGCGGCCCACGCCCGCCGCGAACTGCTCCAGCGCCTGCGGGTAGCTCGTCAGGGGCAGCCGGTCGCTGATGAACACGTCCGGGTCGAGGACACCGTTCGCGAACAGTTCGGCCGCGCGTTCGAAGCTGTGCAGGACCGCCATCGATCCGGTGATGGTGATCTCCTGGTTGTAGATGCGGTACGGGTCGATGGTGACGCGGGTCGCGTAGTCGGCGACGCCGAACTGCAGGAAGGTGCCGGCCTTCGCTACCCGGTCGAGGCCGTCCTGGATCGCCGCGCCGTTGCCCGTCGCGTCGACGACCACGTCCCAGCCCTGGGGTCGGTCCAGCTCGTCGGCGTTCGTGGCCGACGCGGAGACGCCGAGCAGCTGGGCGGTGGACAGCCGCTGCTGGTTGAGGTCCACCACGTCCACGCTCGCCGCGCCCGTGCGCTTGGCCAGCTCCAGCATCATCAGGCCCATGGTGCCCGAGCCGTAGATGAGGACGTGTGCGCCGAGGCGGGAGTTGAGGACGTCGTAGCCGCGGACGGCGCAGGAGAGCGGTTCGACGAGGGCGGCGTCCTGGGTGCGGACGTGGTCGGGGAGCTTGACGCAGTTGGCCACCGGGGCGACCGCGTACTGGGCGGCGCCGCCCGCGGTGGTGACGCCGATGGCGGCCCAGCGTTCGCAGAGGTTGTTGTGGCCGTTGCGGCACTGGCGGCACTCGTAGCAGTACAGGGACGGGTCGACGGCGACCCGGTCGCCGACCGAGACCTCGGTGACGGCGGTGCCGGTCGCGACCACCTCGCCCGCGAACTCGTGCCCGGGCACGATCGGCAGCTTCGGGGCGAACTCGCCCTGGAGGATGTGCAGATCGGTGCCGCACAGACCGCAGGCCGCCACCTCGACCACGACCTCGCGGGCCCCCGGCGTCGGGTCCGGGACCTCGCTGACGACGGCCCTGCCCACGGACTCGATGACGGCGGCCTTCATTTCACGGCTCCCAACGACAGGCCCTGGACCAGTTTGTCCTGGGCGGCGAACCCCGCGGCGAGCACCGGCAGGGAGATCACGAGCGACGCGGCGCACACCTTCGCCAGGAACAGCCCCTGGCTGGTGATGAAACCGGTCAGGAAGACAGGCGCCGTTCCGGCCACCACCCCGGTGAGCACCCGGGCGAACAGCAGCTCGTTCCAGCTGAAGATGAAGCAGATCAGGGCGGTGGCCGCGATGCCGGGGGCGGAGATCGGGGCCACGATGCGGGCGAGGACGGTGGGCAGGCGCGCGCCGTCGATCTGCGCGGCCTCGATGACCGCGACCGGGACCTCGGCGAGGAAGGACTGCATCATCCACACCGCGATCGGCAGGTTCATGGAGGTGTAGAGGACGACCAGGAGCCAGATGTTGTCGAGCAGTCCCGTGTTCTTCGCGAACAGGTAGATCGGCAGGAGGCCCGCGACGACCGGCAGCATCTTGGTGGAGAGGAAGAAGAACAGGACGTCCGTCCACTTCTTCACCGGCCGGATCGACAGCGCGTACGCCGCGGGCAGGGCCAGCAGCAGCACGCAGAGGGTGGAGACCACGGACGCCACAGCGGAGTTGATCAGGGACGGCCAGGGGCTGGCGCCGCCGCCGGAGCCGAAGAACTCGCGGTAGCCGTCGAGGGTCAGGGAGGCCGCGAAGGACGGCGGGTTGGTCGCCGCGTCCGACTCGGAGTGGAAGGAGGTCAGGGCCATCCAGGCGATGGGCAGGAAGAAGACGAGTCCGGCCAGCCAGGCGATCAGGCCGAGGCCCGTTCCGCGGGCACGGCGGCTGCGTACGGGTGCGGCGGTGGCGCTCATGCGCGGGACGCCTCCTCGCTGAACAGGGACGACACCACGCGCAGGGCGAAGGTCGCGATGATGATCGAGCCGATGACGACCAGGACGCCGGCGGCGGACGCCAGCCCGTTCTCGTGGGCCTGGTAGAAGCTCTGGTAGACGGTGTAGGGAAGGTTCGCGGTGCCGAGGCCGCCCGAGGTGATGGTGAAGACGGCGTCGAAGTTCTGCACGATGTAGATCGAGCCCAGCAGAGCGCCGAGCTCCAGGTAGCGGCGCAGGTGGGGCAGGGTCAGATGGCGGAAGACCTGCCAGTCGCTCGCCCCGTCGACGCGGGCCGCCTCGATCTGCTCGGGTGAGCGGCTCTGGAGCCCGGCCAGCAGGATCAGCATCATGAACGGCGTCCACTGCCAGATCAGCGAGGCCTCGACCGCCAGCAGCGGGGTACTGGAGATCCAGTCGGGCTGGGGTCCGCCCACCGCGTGCAGCAGCCCGTTGAAGAGGCCGTACTCCGGGTTGTAGAGCACATGTTTCCAGAGGAGCGCGGCCGCCACCGGGACCACCAGGAACGGTGCGATCAGCAGCGTGCGGACCAGGCCCCGGCCCCGGAACCTGCGGTCCATGAGCAGGGCGAGGCCGAGGCCCACGAGCAGGCTGACCAGGACCACGGCGGCGGTCAGCAGGATGGTCGTGAGCACCGACTTGCGCAGGTCCGGATCGGTGAGCACGTCCGCGTAGTTGGCGAAACCGGTGAAGTGGCGGGCCTTCGGATAGAGGGAGTTCCAGTCGAAGAAGGAGATCACCAGCGTCGCCACGAAGGGGAGTTGAGTCACGGCGATCATGAAGATCAGGGCGGGGAGCAGCGGGGCGCGGGTGGTCCAGGCGCGCAGTCGGCCGGAGGGCCTGGGCGCGGTGCTCGCGGGAGCGGTGGCGATCGGGGCTGTCGTCGTGGCGGTCATCGTCCCTCGTACTCCTCGGAGATCTGCTCGGCCAGCCGCTGGGACTTCTTCAGGGCCGACTCGACGGACTGGCGTCCGGCGACGGCCGCGCTGATCTCCTGGGAGACCTTGGTGCCGAGGTCGGTGAACTCGGGGATGCCGACGAACTGGATGCCGGGTGCGGGGCGCGGCTGCACTCCCGGGTCGTTCGGCCGGGCGCCCTCGATGGCGGCCCGGGTCATGTCCTGGAAGGCCGAGGCCTCCTCGCGGTACGCGGGATTGGTGTACGTCGAGGCCCGCTTGCCGGCCGGGACGTCGGACCAGCCGACCTTGTCCCCGACGAGCTGCTCGTACTCCTTGCCGGAGGCCCAGGACACGAACTTCCAGGCCTTGTCCGGGTTGTGGGAGGCCTTCTGCATGCCCCAGGCCCAGGTGTAGAGCCAGCCGGAGCTCTTCGTCCGTTCCACCGGCGCCGGCGCGTAGCCGATCTTTCCCCTGACCGGGGACTTGGCCGACTCCAGCGAGCCGGCGGCGGAGGTGGCGTCGTACCACATGGCCGTCTTGCCCTGGGTGAGGTTGTTCAGGCACTCGGCGAAACCGGACTGGGCGGCGCCGGACTCGCCGTGGGCGCGGACCAGGTCGACATAGAACTTCGTCGCCTCGACGAACTCGGGGGAGTCCAGGCGTGCCGTCCAGTCCTTGTCGAACCAGGTGCCGCCGAAGGTGTTCACGACCGTCGTGAGCGGTGCCATGATCTCGCCCCAGCCGGGCAGTCCGCGCAGGCAGATGCCGCGCATGCCGGACTCGGCGCCGTCCACCTGCGCGGCGAGGTCCGCCACCTGCCGCCAGGTGGGACGCGCGGGCATCTTCAGGCCCTTCGCGGCGAACACGTCCTTGCGGTACATCAGGAAGGAGGACTCGCCGTAGAAGGGCTGCCCGTAGAGCTTGCCGTCGTCGGCGGTCAGGGACTGCCGCATCGGCTTCAGGACGTCCTGCTCGTCGTACGCGGGGTCCTCGGCGACGTACGAGTCCATCTCGTGCAGCCAGCCGTTCCTGGCGTAGATCGGTATCTCGTAGTTGCTCAGGGTGGCGACGTCGTACTGCCCGGCCTGGTTGGCGAAGTCCTGGCTGATCTTGTCGCGGACGTCGTTCTCCGGCAGGACGGTGAAGTTCACCTTGATGCCGGTCTCCTTGGTGAAGTGCGCGGCGGTGAGCTTCTGCAGTTCGACCATCTGCGGGTTGTTGACCATCAGGACGTTGATGGAGTTGCCGCCGGAACCGGCTCCGCCCGCCCCGGCCCAGCAGCCGGAGAGCAGCGGGGCGAGCAGCGTCCCTGCGGCGACCGCGGCAAGCGTGCGCGGCCTCCGTCGGCTCTGGGTTCGCATGGATCGCTCCTGGACGTATGGGGAGATAAGGGATGGAAAAGGGTGGGGGATGCCCGGGGGAGGGCGGGGCCGCGCCGGCGCGCCGAGCGGTCGGCGGGTGGTCAGACGCGGATGACCTGCGGGCCCTGGAGCGAGTAGCGCTGGGCCTCGGAGGAGGGGAGCAGCGTGCTGGTGACGATCGCCTCCAGCGCGCTGATGTCGGCGAACCGGCAGAAGCTGACCGCTCCGAACTTGGTGTGCACGCCGGCGAAGACGGTGCGCCGGGCGGCCCGGATGGCCTGTGCCTTGACCTCGCTGACCGCCGGGTCGGGGGTGGTGAGGCCGTGTTCGCGGGAGATGCCGTTGGCCCCGATGAAGGCGAGGTCGATGACGAAGCCGGCGAGCATCTTCGTCGTCCAGTGGTCGACGGTGGCGAGGGTGCCGGGCCGGACCCTGCCGCCGAGCAGCAGGACGCCGGTGTTGTCGGCCTCGGCCAGGGCGCCGGCCGTGGCCAGTGAGGCGGTGACCACGGTCAGCGGCCGGTCCTTGGGCAGTGCCTCGGCGATGAGCTGCGGGGTGAATCCCTCGTCGATGAAGACCGTCTCGGCGTCCCCGAGCAACCCGGCCGCGGCCGAGGCGATCCGGCGCTTCTCGGGGACGTGGCTGGTGGTGCGGAAGGCGAGCGTCGTCTCGAAGCCGGCGCTCTCCACCGGATAGGCGCCGCCGTGGGTGCGCCGCACCAGACCGTGATCCTCCAGGGTCCGCAGGTCGCGCCGGACGGTTTCCTTGGCGACGCCCAGTTCGGCGGCGAGTACGGTGACGTCCACCGCGCCGGCGCGGCGCGCTGCCCGGACGATCTCGCGCTGCCGTTCCTCCGCGGTCATCACCGTCACCTGCTCCCTGTGCGCCCTGCTGCACTGCCCGTTCGGGCCCCGTTCGGCCCACGTGGGAAGTTCTACAGCGGGTTCCGGTCACTGACCAGGCCTGTTGCCTGCCCGATGCTGCCCGGCTGTGCCCGTTTCGCAGGCCGGTTGACCGTGCCGGACCTGCGGCGGAGCCCGGGAGGGAGTGTGATCGGGCAGTCCCCGTGCCCGGACAGCGCGGCGGGCGGGCCCGTTCGGTGCCCGCCCGCCCCTCGGTGCGCTTCCGCCCGCCGTGTCAGTGCGGCCAGATCGGCGGGTTCGTGACGAAGTGGCCGCCGAGGCGCGCGTGGTCCGGGTTGTCCGGGTCGAGCTCGCCCTGTTCGGCGACGAGCTTCGCGGCGTACGGCTCGGAGTCGTCCTGCGGCTCGTAGCCCAGCGCCCGGGCGGTCGTGAGGTCCCACCACAGACGGGTGTTGGCGGACGAGCCGTAGACGACGGTGTGCCCGACGTCCCCGGCGGTCAGGGCGGCGTGGAAGAGCCGGGCGCCGTCCTCGGGGCTCATCCAGACGGACAGCATGCGGACGCTGGTGGGCTCGGTGAAGCAGGAGCCGATGCGCACGGAGACCGTCTCCAGGCCGTGCTTGTCCCAGTAGAACTGGGCGAGGTCCTCGCCGAAGGACTTGGACAGGCCGTAGAAGGTGTCCGGGCGGCGCGGGGTGTCGACGGGGATCAGCGCCTCGGGTGCGAAGGGGGCGTCGCCCCGGGGTCGCGGTGTGAAGCCGACGGCGTGGTTGGAGGAGGCGAAGACGATCCGGCCGACGCCTTCCTCCAGGGCCGCCTCGTAGAGGTTGTACGTGCCCTCGATGTTCGCCTTGAGGATCTTGTCGAAGGAGGCTTCCAGGGAGATGCCCGCCAGGTGGATGATCGCGTCGACGCCCCGGACCGCCTCGCGCAGGGCCACCCGGTCGGAGAGGTCCGCGGTGATCGCGTCGGGCTCGCCGGCCACGGGGAGCAGGTCGAGGAGGCGCAGTTCGTACCCGTACCGCGGAAGCAGCCCGCGCATCAGGGTGCCGAGTCCGCCGGCGGCGCCGGTGAGCAGAACGGTGCGGGGAGCGGGCATCCTCGGGTCTCCTTGCATCGGCAGCCGCAGGGCATGCGTATGCGTGTACGGCATTCACATTCGTGGACACGCTAGGGATCTCCGGCGCCCCGCGTCAAGTGTCGCGCGGAGGCGCGCAATCCGCCTCTGTGTTGCGGGTTTGCGTGCTTGACCGGCCCCGAGGTCGCGCTTTAGCGTGGGTGTGTTCAGAAATATAGACGTGGATCAGAGACGTGCACTGTGTGGTGTGTGCCTGAGCGCCGGAGACGGCGCGGCGCGCCGGGCGCCGTGCCTGTTCAGGGAGAGCCCGTGACGCCAGCCCCGCTCGCCGCCCGACTGCGTGCCCCCAGCGGCCCGTTGTTCTTCCCCGTCACCGCGTACGGCCCCGACGGCTCCGTCGACCTAGGGGTCTACCGCGAGCACGTGCGCCACGGTGTCCAGGCGGGTGCCGCGGCGGTCTTCGCGTGCTGCGGCACGGGGGAGTTCCACGCGCTCGCGCCCGAGGAGTTCGAGCAGTGCGTGCGGGCGGCCGTGGAGGCGGCGGAAGGGCGGGTGCCGGTGATCGCGGGCGCCGGGTACGGCACCGCCCTCGCCGTCCGCTTCGCGCGGCTCGCCGAGGAGGCCGGCGCGGACGGACTGCTCGCCATGCCGCCGTACCTCGTCGTCGCGGGACAGGAGGGCCTGCTGCGGCACTACCGCGAACTCGCCGCCGCGACCCCGCTCGGCATCGTCGTCTACCAGCGCGACAACGCCGTGTTCACCCCCGAGACGGTCGTCGAGCTGGCCCGCACCGACGGGATCATCGGCTTCAAGGACGGCCTGGGCGATCTGGACCTGATGCAGCGCATCGTGAGCGCGGTGCGCAGCGAGATCCCGGACGACTTCCTGTACTTCAACGGGCTGCCGACCGCCGAACTCACCGGCCTCGCCTACCGCGGGATCGGCATCACCCTCTACTCCTCCGCCGTCTTCTGCTTCGCCCCGGAGATCGCGCTCGCGTTCCACACCGCGCTGAACACCGGCGACGACGTCACCGCGAACCGCCTGGTCGACGGCTTCTACCGGCCGTTCGTCGATCTCCGTGCCCTGGGCCGCGGGTACGCCGTCTCCCTGGTCAAGGCGGGGGTACGGCTGCGCGGGCTCGACGTGGGCGAGGTGCGGCCGCCGCTGCACGAGCCGGCCGAGGAGCACGTCAAGCAGCTCGCCCGGCTGATCGAACGCGGTCACGCCCTGATCGAGGAGGGCTCGTGACCGCGCCGGGCGGCCGGACGCGGCTGCGGGCGTCGGCGTTCGTCTACCCGTGGGACGTCAACGGGGACCCCGAGGCCCCGGCCCGCATCGCGGGCCTCGGAGTGCAGCAGGCGACGCTCGCCTCCGCCTACCACTCCACCCGCGCCCTGACCCCGCGGCACCCCCGCCACCGCATCGTCACCGCCTCGCACGCCGCCGTGCTGTACCCGCCGGACGCCGCGCGGTGGGAGGGGCGTCGGCTGCGGCCGTACCCGGCCGGGGACTGGGCGCCCGGGGATGCCTGGGGGGAGGCCGCGGGGACCCTGGCCGGGGCAGGGCTCGACGTGCACACCTGGGTCGTCCTCGCGCACAACTCCCGTCTGGGCGAGGAGTTCCCGGACACCTCCGTGGTCAACGCCTACGGGGACCGCTATCCGTGGGCCCCCTGCGTCGCCCGGGCCGACGTCCGCGAACACCTCACCGACCTCGCCGTGGAGGCGGCGGTGCGGCCGGGCGCCGCCGGCACCGAGCTGGAGTCCCTCGGCTGGTACGGGCTCGCCCACCTCCACGCCCACGACAAGACGGCGGGAGTGGGTCTCGGCGAGGCCGGGCAGTACCTGATGTCGCTGTGCTTCTGCCCCACGTGCCGTGCGGGGTACGCGGAGCAGGGGCTGGACCCGGACGGAACCGCCGCCGCGGTACGGCGCGCCCTGGAGCCGGTGTGGCGGGGCGAGGCACCCGGCGGGGGCTGGGAAGCGGTGGAGAAGCTCCTCGGCGGCGAACCTGCCGCGGCGACGCGGTCGTGGCGGGACTCCGTCGCACGGTCGCTCCAGTCCGGGACCGTCGCGGCCGTGCGCGCCGCCGCCCCCGCGGGCTTCCGGATCCTGCTCCACGCGGATCCGGTGCCGTACCACTGCGGAGCGAACGCGGGAGTGGACCCGGGGCACATCCTGTCGGTCGCCGACGGCGTGGTCGTCCCCTGCACCGGAGGGCCCGGGCTGCTGACCCCGTTCGCCGAGCGGCGCGTCGCGGACCGCGTCCTGGCGGCCAACCTCACCGTGGTGAGCGGCATGGGGGGAAGTCCCGCCACGCTCGGCGCGGACGTGGAACGGGCGGCCGGGCTCGGGGCCACCGAAGTGCGCCTGTACCACGCGGGGCTGGCGTCCGACGAGGACCTGGGGCTCGTGCGGGAGGCGCTCGCCCGGCCCGCGTGAGCCCGCGGCGGGACCCGGGGGTCCGCCGGGGCGCCCGGGGCGGACGACGGCCCTACGCGGCCGGCGGGACGGTGACGACGAGCTTGCCCCGGGGATGACCGTCCGTCAGATGGCGTACGGCGTCGGCGGCTTCCGGCAGGGGGTACGTGCGGTCGACGGCCGGAGTGATCCGGCCGCTCTCGGCCAGTTCCCTCAGGACGAGCAGGTCCTCGCGTCGGGAGACCGACATCAGGTTGCGGAGGTTCTGGCGGACGAAGGGCGACAGCAGGACGGCGCGCAGCTGGCGGTCGAGCCCGCCGAGCCACGGGCCACCGCCCTCGCCGCCGGCGATCACCAGGGTGCCGCGCGGGGCCAGGATGCGGCGCAGGTGCGGCAGCGGGCGGTTGCCGGCCACGTCGAGGATGACGTCGTAGCGTGTGCGGCGCTCGGTGACGTCCTCGCGGGTGTAGTCGACGACCTCGGTGGCCCCCAGCGAGCGGACGAGGTCGGCGCCTCTGGGGCCGCAGACCCCGGTGACCTCGGCCCCGTACACCCCCGCGGCGAGCTGCACGGCGAAACTCCCCACCCCGCCGGAGGCGCCGATGACGAGCACCTTCGCACCCGGCTGCGGGCGGGCCGTGCCGCGCAGCGCCTGCAGGGCGGTCTGGCCCGAGACGGGCAGCGCGGCGGCCTGCTCGAAGGTGAGGTTCGGCGGCTTGAGGACCAGCCGGTCGGCTCTGGCGCGGGTGTATTCGGCGAAGGCGCCCTCGCAGGTGCCGAAGACCTCGTCGCCCGGTTTCAGGCCGGTCACCTGCGCGCCGACCGACGCGACGCGCCCTGCGCCGTCCCAGCCCCGGACCGGGTTCTTCGGCCGGCGCAGCCCGAGGGCGACACGGGCCACGTAGGGGCGGCCCGTCATCAGGTGCCACACGCTCGGGTCGACTCCGGCGGCCCGCACCTCGACCAGTACCTCGTCGTCGCCGGGTACGGGACGGTCGATGTCCCGCAGTTCCAGGACGTCGACGGGGCCGTAGACATCCTGAACGATCGCTTTCATGGGGATCCCCTCTCGCGGGCCGGTGCACGGAGCACCCCGGCGGCGATGACTTTCGCAGCCGCCGCCGGTCTACCTCAGGAGTGGAGACGCCTTCGGAGGAGATGTGGATGACCGACACCATGTTCGACCTGGGACCGCAGGCCGGGATCGTGGCCCGTCTGGCGGCGGAGGTGCGCGACGAGCAGCTCGCCGGCGGCACACCCTGTCCGGAGTACGCGGTGCACCATCTCCTGGGCCATCTGCTCGGGCTGTCCGTCGCCTTCCGGGACGCCGCGCGCAAGGACTTCGGGGCCACCACGGACACCAGCCCGGACTCCGCCGTGCCCGACATCGGGCCCGACTGGCGCGAGGCGCTGCCGAAGGCCCTGGACGAACTCGCCGAGGCCTGGCGCGACCCGGCCGCCTGGACCGGCGCCACCCGGGCGGGCGGGGTGGACCTGTCCGGCCCGGTCGCCGCCGCCGTCCTGGCCGACGAACTCGTCGTGCACGGCTGGGACCTGGCGCGGGCCACCGGACAGGAGTACGAGCCCGACGGGGCGGCCCTGCGAGCGGCGCACGGATTCGTCGCCGCGGCGGCGGACCCGGAAGGCGGGGACGGCATCTTCGGGCCCGTCGTGGCCGTACCGGACGACGCGCCGCTGCTCGCCCGGACGCTCGGCCTGACCGGCCGCGACCCCGCCTGGAAGCCGTAGGAACCCCGCCCACCGGCCGGTGGGCCTCCCTCCGCGGCGGGGAGTCCGGCGACCTGCCCGTCCCAGGCGCCTGTGCCCGCAACGCCCCTTCACGGGCACGGCGCTGCAGACGTGGGCGTCCCGTCGGAAGTGCCGCTGCCGGGGCCCGGCGCTCGCCCTCGCACGCCTCCGACACGGTGTTCCGTACGCTCGCCGTATGGCGCTCACCCTCACCGTCCTCGGCACCGCCTCCCCGCATCCGGGGCCCGGGCGACCCTGCTCCGGGTATCTGCTTCGCGGCGGCGGCGCCGAGGTGTGGGTGGACGCGGGACCCGGCACGTTCGCGGAGTTGCAGAGGCACACCGATCCGGCGCGGCTGAGCGCGATCTGGATCTCGCACCTGCACGCGGACCACTGCGCCGACCTGCTCTCCGCCGTGTACGGCCTCGCCCACGGCGGGCTCACCCCGCGGCGGCCCGTTCCCGTCCTCGCGCCCGAGCCGTGCGCGCGGCGGCTCGCCGGACTCCTCGGGCGGCCCGACACCGGCTTCCTGGACGGGATCCTCGACTTCGGAGTGCTCACGGACGGGCACGAGGCGCGTTTCGGGGGGCTCCGGCTGACCAGTCGCGCGGTCGTGCACGACACCGAGGCGTACGGGCTGCGCGCGGAGTGCGGGGGAAGCGTCCTCGCGTACTCGGGGGACAGCGGCCCCTGCGCGGCGCTCGCCCGACTCGCCGACGGAGCCGACGTGTTCCTCTGCGAGGCCGACCTCGACCGGCATCGCGAAGGCGAACAGGGGCCGCGGGTCCACCTCACGCCGGAGGACGCCGGAGCGGCCGCCCGGCACGCGGGTGCGGGCGAGCTGCTGATCACCCACGTCGGCCCCGCCCTCACCCGCGAGCGCGCCACCGAGCGGGCCGCGGCCGCGTTCGGGGGCCGCACCGGCACGGCTCGCGAAGGCGACGTCCGGACCCTGTGAGAGAGCCGGGCGGCACCGGGGCAATCCCAACTTCTTTTGCCGGAAGCGTTGACGAAACAGGGGCGCGCTTCTAGCTTCAACGCGTCGTACTTCGTACGTCATATATGAGACGCGATACGCGAGATCAGATGTACGCGATCCGCATGTGAGATCCGAGAGGCGCGCATGACCTCTGTGCCCATACCGATCCCGTCCCGCACGCAGTACGTGCTGGAGGGGATCAAACACCGCATCCTGACCGGGCAGTTGACCCCGGGCCAGGCTCTGGTCGAGACCGAACTCGCCGCACGGTTCGGGGTGTCGAAGACCCCCGTGCGCGAGGCGCTCAAGACCCTGGCCGGCACCGGGCTCGTCGTGATGAACCAGTACAAGGGCGTCACGGTGCGCATGGTGGACGCGGACATGGCGCGCGAGGTGTACGACGTGCGGCTGCTGCTGGAGCCGGAGGCGCTGCGGCGGGCGGTGCGGCGCGGGGCCTCCCTGGACGCGGCCCGCGACGCCCTCGGCCGCTCCGACGACGCCTCCGACACCGCCGAACGCTCCCTGGCCAACCGGGAGTTCCACCGCGCCCTGTACGTCTCCTGCGGCAACCCGCTGCTCGGCCGGATGCTGGACGAGGTCCGGGACCAGGCCGCCCTGGTCTCCGCCGTGGCCTGGGCCGCCGACCCGTCCTGGGAGCGCGAGGCGCACGAGCACCGCGAGATCCTGCGGCTCGCCCTCGACGGTGACGCCGACGGCGCGGCGAGCGCCCTCCACGCGCACATCGCGTCGTTCGTGCAACGGGCCTTTCCCGGGGCCCAGGGAGAGGACGGTCAGGAATGACGGCGACGTACGAGACCCAGCGGGCGGCCCTCGCCGAGGTCGTGGCGATCCCGGTGACCCCGTTCGCCGAGGACGGCACGATCGACCGCGACACCCACCGGGTCCTGCTGCGCCGGCTGCTCGACGGCGGCGTCCGCACCTTGACCCCGAACGGCAACACCGGCGAGTTCTACGCCCTCACTCCCGAAGAACGGGCGCTGGTGACAGAGTTGACGGTCGAGGAGGCGGGGGAGCGCGCCGCCGTCCTGGTGGGCGTCGGCCACGACGTGCCGACCGCCGTCGCCTCTGCACGGCACGCCCGCGACCTGGGCGCACAGCTGGTGATGGTCCATCAGCCCGTGCACCCGTACGTGTCCGACGGGGGCTGGGTCGACTACCACCGGGCCATCGCCGAGGCGGTACCCGAACTGGGCGTCGTTCCGTACCTGCGCAATCCGCTGCTCCCGGGTGCGCGGCTCGCCGAACTCGCGGATGCCTGCCCGAACGTCGTCGGTGTGAAGTACGCCGTCCCGGACGCGGCGCGCTTCGCGGCGTTCGCCCGGGACGCCGGCCTCGAACGCTTCGTGTGGGTGGCGGGGCTGGCCGAGCCGTACGCGCCCTCGTACTTCTCGGCGGGCGCCACCGGGTTCACCTCCGGCCTGGTGAACGTGGCCCCGGCCGTGTCGCTGAACATGATCGAGGCGCTTCGGTCCGGTGACTACCCGGCCGCCATGAAGGTGTGGGAGCAGATCCGCCGCTTCGAGGAGCTGCGGGCCGCCGACGGCTCCGCGAACAACGTGACCGTGGTCAAGGAGGCCCTCGCCTCGCTCGGCCTGTGCCGCCGCGAGGTCCGGGCGCCGAGCAAGCCGCTGCCCGAGTCCGAGCGGTCCGAGGTCGCCGCCATCGCCGCGGGGTGGTCCATATGAAACGCCCGGAGGATCTCAGAAGCCACCAGTGGTACGGCACCGAGGGCCTGCGCTCGTTCAGCCACCGGGCCCGCACGCGCCAGCTCGGCTACCTGCCCGAGGAGCACCTGGGCAAGCCGGTCGTCGCGATCCTCAACACCTGGTCCGACATCAACCCCTGTCATGTGCACCTGCGGGACCGGGCGCAGGCCGTGAAGCGGGGAGTGTGGCAGGCCGGGGGCTTCCCGCTGGAGTTCCCGGTCTCCACCCTGAGCGAGACCTTCCAGAAGCCGACCCCGATGCTCTACCGCAACCTGCTCGCGCTGGAGACCGAGGAACTGCTCCGTTCCTACCCGGTGGACGGCGCGGTGCTGATGGGCGGGTGCGACAAGTCCACCCCCGCCCTGCTGATGGGCGCCGCCTCCGTCGACCTGCCGGCCGTCTTCGTGCCCGCCGGACCGATGCTGCCGGGCCACTGGCGCAACGAGGTCCTCGGCTCCGGCACCGACATGTGGAAGTACTGGGACGACAAGCGCGCCGGCCTCATCGGGGACTGCGAGATGGCCGAACTGGAGAGCGGGCTCGCCCGTTCGCCCGGCCACTGCATGACCATGGGCACGGCGTCCACGCTCACCGCCGCCGCCGAGGTGCTCGGCGTCACCGTCCCCGGGGCGTCCAGCATCCCCGCCGTCGACTCCGGCCACGACCGCATGGCCGCGGCCTCGGGCCTCCGGATCGTCGAACTCGTCCGCAGGGACCGCAAGTTGTCCGACATCCTCACCGCGGACGCCTTCGCGGACGCCGTGACGACCGTGCTCGGCCTCGGCGGCTCCACCAACGCCGTCATCCACCTCATCGCCATGGCCGGACGGGCCGGCGTCACGCTCACCCTCGACGACTTCGACCGGATCGCCCGGACCGTGCCGGTGCTCGCCAACGTCCGCCCCGGCGGCGGCCCGCACCTCATGGAGGACTTCCACTTCGCCGGCGGACTGCCCGGCTTCCTGTCCCGGATCACCGATCTGCTGCACCTGGACCGGCCGACCGTGTCGCACGACAGCCTGCGCGAGCAGCTCGCGACCGCCTCGGTGCACGACGACGACGTCATCCGCACCCGGCGGAACCCGGTCGCGGCGGAGGGCGGGGTCGCCGTCCTGCGCGGCAACCTCTGCCCCGACGGAGCCGTCATCAAGCACATCGCCGCCGAGCCGCAGCTGCTCAAGCACACCGGTCCCGCCGTCGTCTTCGACGACTACCGGACCATGCAGCGGACCATCAACGACCCCGGCCTCGGCATCACCGCCGACAGCGTGCTGGTGCTGCGCAACGCCGGCCCCAAGGGCGGCCCCGGCATGCCCGAGTACGGCATGCTGCCGATCCCCGACCATCTGCTGAAGCAGGGGGTCCGGGACATGGTGCGGATCTCCGACGCCCGCATGAGCGGCACGAGTTACGGCACCTGCGTCCTGCACGTGGCACCCGAGTCGTACGTCGGCGGACCGCTCGCCCTGGTGCGCACCGGCGACACGATCACGCTCGACGTCGAGGCGCGATCCCTGCAACTCAACGTCGGGGAAGCCGAGTTGTCGCGACGGCGGGCCGAGTGGTCGCCACCGCCCGAGCGGTACGAGCGCGGCTACGGAGCGCTCTACAGCGAGCAGATCACGCAGGCCGACACCGGCTGCGACTTCGCCTTCCTGGCCAGGCCGGGCAAGGTGCCGGACCCGTACGCGGGCTGAACCACCCACGCACACGCTCCCATCGGCCCCGTTCCTCCCGGCCGGTACCCCGAACGCCGTACGCGACGCGCCCGCCTCTGCCCATCGAGCAAGCGCTTCCTACGGACCAGGCACGTGCTCCACGGCACCCGCGAGAACGGAGAACAGTCATGGCCCAAGCCGCAGCCGTGGCGAAACAGCCCGCGCCGCCCCGGCGGCGCCGCGGCTCGGCGACGCCGCGCAAACTGCCGTACCTGCTGATCGCGCCGGCGGGCCTGCTGATGCTGGGCTTCATCGCCTATCCGGTCATCAGCGTCTTCTACTACAGCCTGCAGAACTACAACCCCACCAAACCGTGGCGCAACGGGTACGCGGGCCTCGACAACTTCGTGCACGCCTTCACCGAGGACCCTCAGTTCTGGGACACGCTGACCTTCAGCGCCCAGTGGGTCGTCGTCGAGGTCGGACTGCAGCTGCTGTTCGGCCTCGCCCTCGCGCTGATCGTCAACCAGACCTTCGTGGGCCGGGCCATCGGCCGGGCGCTGGTGTTCTCGCCGTGGGCCGTCTCCGGTGTGCTCACCTCCGCCATCTGGGTCCTGCTCTACAACTCCCAGACGGGGATCACCCGTTACCTCGCCGATCTGGGCATCGGCGAGTACGGCACCAGCTGGCTCTCGGACACGGCCACCGTGTTCCCGGCCGCCGTCGTCGCCGATCTCTGGCGCGGAGTCCCCTTCTTCGCGATCCTCATCCTCGCCGACCTCCAGTCCGTCTCGAAGGACCTGTACGAGGCCGCCGAGGTCGACGGCGCCAGCCGCTTCAAGCAGTTCCTGCACATCACACTGCCCCACATCAAGGACGCCATCGTCCTGTCCACGCTGCTGCGCGCGGTGTGGGAGTTCAACAACGTCGACCTCCTCTACACCCTGACCGGCGGCGGGCCCGCGGGCGAGACGACCACGCTCCCGCTCTACATCGCCAACACCAGCGTCGACGCCCACAACTTCGGTTACGCGTCGGCCCTGACCACGGTCGCGTTCGTGATTCTGCTGTTCTGCTCGATCGTCTACCTGCGGCTGAGCAAGTTCGGAGGCGGAGACAAGTGATCACCAAGGACGTCGAGACCCTCGTCCCGGCCGCGCCCGCCCCACCCGCCGACGACCCGCCGCCCCGCCCGCGCAGCACCCGCCGCGCCTGGGACGAAGTCCCGCGCCGGCACATCTACGTGCCGCTCGGCGTCTACCTGCTCTTCACCCTGATCCCCTTCTACTGGATCCTGCTCTTCGCGCTGCGGCCGGCCGGCTCGACCTCGCTCGTGCCGTGGCCCATGACCTTCGAGCACTTCGACAAGGTCTGGACCGAGCGCAGCTTCGGTGTGTACTTCCAGAACAGCGTCCTGATCGCCGTCACCACGCTGGTGATGACCACGGTGATCGCGCTGGCCGGCGGCTACGCGCTCGCCCGCTTCGACTTCAAGGTCAAGCGCGCCTTCATGCTGGCGCTGCTCTGCTCCCAGTTCGTGCCGGGCGCCCTGCTGCTGGTGCCGCTGTTCCAGATCTTCGCCAAGCTCCAGATGATCAACTCGATCGGCAGTGTCGTCATCGCCGAGACGGTCTTCCAGCTTCCGCTGTCGATGATCCTCATCAGCGGCTTCATCAGGAACGTGCCGTACTCGCTGGAGGAGGCCGCCTGGGTCGACGGCTGCAACCGCTTCCACGCCTTCCGGATCGTGGTCCTCCCGCTGCTGCGGCCGGGGCTCATCGCCGTCGGCTCCTTCGCCTTCGTGCACGCCTGGAACCACTTCCTGTTCGCCCTGATGTTCCTCAGCAACCAGGACAAGCAGACTCTCCCGGTGGGCCTCAACACCCTGATGAGCTCCGACAGCGTCGACCTCGGCGCGCTCGCCGCGGGCGGCATCATCGCCGCCGTTCCCGTGGTCATCGTCTTCGCGTTCATCCAGAAGTGGCTGATCACCGGCTTCAGCGCGGGGGCGGTGAAGGGATGAGCCGCCCGCTGCCACCGAGCACACGCGGAGACGCGGGGCCGCTGCCCGTCGTCCTCGCCGGAGCGCGCGGCCACGGCCGCTGGCACCTGCGGAACATCCGCCGCCTCCAGGACGCCGGACTGGTCCGGCTGGCGGGCGTCTGCGAGCTGACCCCGCTCACCCGCGAGGAGCTGGACGGCTTCACCGGCGAGGGGCGACTCCCGGCCCAGTCGGCCGACTTCGGCGCCCTGCTCGACTCCACGAGTGCCGCCGTCGCCGTGATCTGCACCCCCATCCCCACCCACGCCGACCTGGCGCTGACCGCCGCGCGACGGGGCGTGCACCTGCTCCTGGAGAAGCCGCCCGCACCGTCGTACGCCGAGTTCCGCCGGATGGCCGACGGCATCGCGGCGGCCGGCGTGGCCTGCCAGATCGGCTTCCAGTCACTCGGCTCGCACGCCCTGCCCGCCGTCCGCGCGCTCATCGCGGAGGGCGCACTCGGCGCGGTGACCGGGATCGGCGCCGCCGGGGCCTGGGCACGCGACGAGGCCTACTACCGGCGGGCGCCCTGGGCGGGCCGCCGCCGCCTGCACGGTGCCGACGTGGTCGACGGTGTGCTGACGAACCCGCTCGCACACGCGGTCGCCACCGCACTCGCGCTCGACGGCGGCACGCGGGCCGAGGACGTCGCCGGGATCGAGACCGAGCTGCTGCGGGCCAACGACATCGAGGCCGACGACACCTCCTGCGTCCGGCTGACGACCAGGTCCGGCGGCCGGATCACCGTCGCCGTCACGCTGTGCGCCGAACACCCCGACGAGCCGTACGTCGTGGTGCACGGCAGCAGCGGCCGCATCACCTTCTGGTACAAGCAGGACCGCGTGCTCGTGCAGCGGTCCGGCCGCGGTCCCGAGGAGATCCGCTACGGCAGGACGGACCTGCTGGAGAACCTCGTCGCGCATCTGACCGACGGCACCGAACTGCTGGTCGCACCCGAGTCGACCGGTGCGTTCATGAAGGTCGTGGAAGCGGTGCGGCGGGCCCCCGATCCGGTCGCACTGCCGCAGGACGCCTGGCACACGGTGCCCGGGGAGAACCGCCGGGCCGTCCGCGGCATCGACGCCCTCGTCGCGGCCGCGGCCGACACCCTCGCCCTCTACTCCGAGCTGGGCGCCCCCTGGACGCTCCCGAAAGAGGTGAGCAGCCGATGAACCACGACTCGCTGGTGCTGCGCGTGGCGGGCCGCCCGGTCGGCCGGTACGTCACCCGGCCCGAGCTGCCGCCCCGGCTCTCGCCGCGCCCGTACCTGCACCCCGTCACCACCCTGGCGGGCACGGCCGTCACCGAGCTGAGCCCGCCCGACCACACACACCACCTCGGCGTCGGTGTCGCCGTTCCCGACGTCGAGGGGTACAACTTCTGGGGCGGACGCACCTATGTGCGCGACCGGGGGCCCACCGAACTCGACAACCACGGCGCCCAGCGGCACGGCGGCTTCCAGCTGCGCGACCCCGACGGCTTCGTCGAGGAACTGCGGTGGGTCGCCGCGGCCGGTGAGCTCCTGCGCGAACGCCGTACGGTCGCCGCCACCGAACTGACCGACGCAGCCTGGGCGCTGGACTTCACGTTCTCCCTCACCAACACGACCGAGCGGGCGCTGTCCATCGGCAGCCCCGCCACGAACGGAAGGCCCGGCGCGGCGTACGGCGGCTTCTTCTGGCGGGCCCGGAAGGAGGCGCGGGCGCCGCGCGTGTTCACCGCGGGCACCGAGGGCGAGGAGGCGGTCCACGGCTCCCGCGCCGACTGGCTCGCCCTGGCCGGCAGCACCTTCACGCTCGTCTTCGCCGGAGCCACCCGGGACACCCGCCGCGACCCCTGGTTCGTGCGCACCGCCGAGTATCCGGGCGTCGGCTCCTCGCTCGCCCACGACGAGCGGCTGCCGCTCGCCGCCGGGCAGACGGCCGTCCGCCGGATCGTCACCGTGGTGGCCGACGGGTGCCTGGACCGGGACGCGGCCGCCGCCCTCGTACGCAAGGCGGTGAGCCCGTGAACAGCGCCTTCAGCGCCGACCTCGGGGACGGGACCTACCGCAACCCCGTCCTCGACGCGGACTGGTCGGATCCCGACGTCCTGCGCGTCGGCGACGACTTCTATCTGACCGCGTCCAGCTTCGGCCGCGCCCCGGGGCTGCCCCTGCTGCACTCGCGCGACCTGGTCAACTGGACCCTCGTCGGCCACGCCCTGCAACGCCTGGAACCCGCCGCGGAGTTCGCGAGGCCCCGGCACGACTGCGGGGTGTGGGCCCCCTCCCTGCGCCATCACGACGACCGCTTCTGGATCTTCTGGGGCGATCCCGACCACGGCGTGTTCCAGGTCAACGCCCCCCGGATCCGCGGGCCCTGGACCCGTCCGCACCTGGTCAAGGAGGGCAAGGGGCTCATCGACGCCTGCCCGCTGTGGGACGAGGAGACCGGTGAGGCCTACCTCGTCCACGCCTGGGCCCGCTCGCGTTCCGGCATCAAGAACCGGCTCACGGGCCACCGGATGCGGCCCGACGGCACGGGGCTGCTCGACGAGGGCAAGGTGATCGTCGACGCCGACCGCATCCCCGGCTGGTTCACCCTCGAAGGACCCAAGCTGTACCGGCACGACGGCTGGTTCTGGATCTTCGCGCCCGCCGGGGGAGTGGAGAGCGGCTGGCAGGGCGTCTTCCGCTCCCGCGGCTTCTTCGGTCCGTACGAGGAGCGGGTGGCGCTGGAGCAGGGGGACACGCGGATCAACGGCCCCCACCAGGGCGGCTGGGTGCGCACCGCCTCGGGTGAGGACTGGTTCCTGCACTTCCAGGCGCGCGGCCCGTACGGGCGGGTGGTCCACCTCCAGCCGATGCGCTGGACGGAGGGGACCGCGTCCGGCTCCGGGACCTCTTGCCGGGAGCCGGGTCCGGCCGGGGCGCGGGACGCGGGTGCCGACGCGGAGCCGGCGGGGGAGGTCACCGGGCCGGGACCGGGGCTCCGGCCGGGCACCGGGACCGATCCGGGGTCCGGACCGGCTGTGCGCTCCGCGGCGGGCTGGCCGGTAGTCGGTGACGCGGGAAGTCCCGTGGCCGTGCACCGCAAGCCGGACCTGCCGCGCCAGCCGCCGTCCGCGCCGGCCACCGACGACGACTTCCCCGGCGGCCGGTTCGGCCGGCAGTGGCAGTGGACCGCCAACCCGCAGGACGGCTGGGCCACCCAGCATTCCGCGGACGGGCTGAGGCTGACCTGTGTACGGACGGCGGACGCGCACGACCTGCGCAGACTCCCGAACGTGCTCACCCAGCGGCTGCCGGGCACCGCCGCCACGGCCGAGGTCGAACTCGCCCTGACGAGCGAGGAGGCGGGCGCACGGGCCGGGCTCGCCGTCCTCGGGGACGCGTTCTGCTGGATCGGGCTGCAGCGGGGGGCCGACGGGTCGGTGCACCTCGTGCACCGGTTCGCCGAGCCCGTCGCCGAGCGCGAGCGGGACGCCGCGCACCCCCGGCTCGCCCCCGAGGGGCGCGCGCGGCTGACGGTCCGCATCGGCGCGGGAGCGCGGTGCCGCTTCTCCTACGACGTCGGGGACGGCCCGCAGCCCTCCGGCCAGGTCTTCGCCGCCACCCCCTGGCGCTGGGTCGGCGCCCTGCTCGGCCTCTTCGCACTCGCGCCCGCCGGCCCGGGACACGCCGGCACGGCCACGTTCACGCAGTTCCGCCTCACCCCGACCCCCTGAGGGTCGACTCCTCGTCTCCGTACGCCCGTTGGGAGCCGCCATGACGCACCTGCCCGGCAAGCGCTTACCGGTACCGCCCGGCACTCCCGGTCGTACCGGCGACGGAGTCCGCCCGACGGGCGGACCCCCCCGCACCGAACGCAGTCCCCACCACACCGCTGGATCCAGAAGAAGAGAGCCGACCATGAAGATCAGCATGCGGAGAAACAACCGAGGCGACCGACGCGCAGCCGCGGCCGTCGCCCTGAGCGCCGTGCTCGCCCTGACCGCCACCGCGTGCGGTGACGACGGCAGCGGTGCCGGCGGAGACAAGGGCGACGAGGGCTCGGGCAAGGGCGAGATCACCTTCTGGGACAACAACACGGCCGTCCGCCGTGACATCTGGATGGAGATCATCAAGGACTTCGAGAAGAAGTACCCGAACATCGACGTCAACTACGTCGGGATCCCCGCCGAGAGCGTCCAGTCCAAGTACGACACCGCGATCCAGGGCGGCGGCCTGCCGGACGTCGGCGGGGTCGGCGCCGCGATGCTCGCCGGGATCGCCGCGCAGAACGCCCTCGAACCGCTCGACTCCCGCCTGGAGAAGAGCCCGCTCGACGGCAAGCTGAACGGCGGCATGCTCACCTCCGTGAAGGTCGCCGGCGGCCAGGACAAGCTGTTCACCGTGCCCACCTCCGCCAGCAACGGCGTGCTGTACTACCGCACCGACCTGTTCAAGTCGGCCGGTCTCGAGGCACCCACCACCTGGTCCAAGTTCTACGAGGCCGCCGACAAGCTCACGAAGAAGGGCAGCAACGAGTTCGGCTACACCATCCGCGGCGGCGCCGGCTCCATCGCGCAGGCGCTGGACGCCATGTACGGCCAGACCGGGATCACCGAGTTCTGGGACGGCGAAAAGACGACGGTCAACGCCCCCGAGAACGTCGCCGCGTTGAAGAAGTACGTCGCGCTGTACAAGAAGAACACACCGTCCGCCGACGTCAACAACGACTTCACCAAGATGGTCGCCCAGTGGGACAGTGGCAAGATCGGCATGCTGAGCCACAACCTGGGCTCCTACCAGGACCACGTGAAGGCGCTCGGTGACGGCAAGTTCCGCGGACTGCCCAACCCCACCACGGACGACGGCACGCGCGTCCAGGTGTCCAACCCGGTCGACGGCCTGGCCCTGTTCAAGTCCGGCAAGAACAAGTCGGCCGCCTGGCGGTTCATCGAGTTCGCCGCCTCCCACGAGGCGAACAGCAAGTGGAACGAGTCGGCGGGCGCCATTCCCTCCAACACCGAGGCCGCCGGGGACGCGTGGATCCAGAAGGCCGAGCCGACCAAGCTCGCGGCCGAGGCACTGAACAGCGGCAGCACCAAGATCGTGCAGCTGCCGTACTACCTGCCGGACTGGAACACCATCTCCAAGACCGACAACGAGCCGAACTTCCAGAAGGTCCTCCTCGGCAAGATGTCGGCCCAGGACTTCCTCGACACCCTGGCCGACCAGCTCAACGAGGCCCAGGCGGAGTGGGAGCAGCAGCAGAAGTAGCACAGCGGCTCCCCGGCGCGGGAGCCGGCGGCGGCCCGCACGCGGGCGCCGCCGCCGGCCCCGCCCGCTCCTTCCGCCCACTCGTCGTTCCGGTCCGAAAGCGAGGCACCCCGACGTGCACCTCACCCGCAGACAGGTCACCGCGGCGGCCCTCGCCGCCGTCCCGCTCGCCGTCGCCGCGACGGCCCCCGCCTCCGCGTCGACCTCGGCACAGGGAGCCCGGCGCCGGCGCACCCTCTTCATCGCCGGTGACTCCACCGCGGCCCAGAAGTACGCCGACGCCGAACCCGAGACCGGCTGGGGCATGGCCCTGCCGTTCTTCCTCCACGACGACCTCGACGTCGCCAACCACGCGGTGAACGGACGCAGTTCGAAGAGCTTCGTCGACGAGGGGCGCCTCGACGTCGTGCTCGCCGCGATCCGGCCCGGCGACCTGCTGCTCGTCCAGTTCGGGCACAACGACGAGAAGAGCGCCGACCCCACCCGCTACACCGAGCCCCGGACGACGTACCAGGACTACCTCCGTCAGTACGTGGACGGGGCGCGGGCCCGCGGCGCCCGACCGGTGCTCGCCACCTCCGTCGAACGCAGGAAGTTCGACGCGGACGGCAACGCCCTGCCGACCCACGGCGACTACCCGGCGGCGATGCGCTCGCTCGCCCGTGCGGAGGACGTCGCACTGCTGGACATCCAGGCCCGGTCGATCGCCCTGTGGCAGGAGCTCGGCGTCGAGGAGACGAAGAGGTACTTCAACTGGAACGGGACGGAGCAGGACAACACCCACTTCAACCCGCCCGGCGCGGTCGCCGTGGCTCGCCTGGTCACGGACGAGCTGCTGCGCCGCCGGGCCGTCGCACCCCGGGACGTGCGCCGGCTCGACGACGAGATCCCCGAGTCCTGGATCACCTGGCCCACCGCCTGACCGAGAAGAGAGCCGCACGATGAGCACATGTAAGTGTCATGCACGTGTCATGGGGGGCCTGCGGGCCGGCCGTGTCGCTGGCCGGCTGCACCGCCCTGGTGCTGGCCGCCACCGGCACCACCGCCCAGGCCCAGGCCCACGGCCGCGACCTCGGCCGCGAGACCCTCGCCGCCGGTGACGGCTGGGGGTCGGCGGGTACGGGTACCACCGGCGGGTCGGCCGCGGACGCCGCGCACGTCAGGACCGTCACCACCTGGGAGCAGTTCAGGGCCGCGCTCGCGGAGTCCGGCACCGCTCCGAGGATCATCAGGATCAAGGGCACGATCGACGCCAACGCCGCGGGCTGTTCCTCCTTCGCGGCCGACGGCTACGACTTCGACGCCTACCTGGAGCGGTACGCGCCGGAGAACTGGGGCCTGGACAGGAACCTGGACGCCGAGCCCGCCGACAGCCCCGAGGGGCTGCGCCGGGTCTCCGCCGACAACCAGGCCGGGGCCATCAAGGTCGCCGTCCCGGCCAACACCACCATCGTCGGCGTCGGGAGGAACGCGGGCCTGAAGGGCGCCAGCCTCCAGATCACGGGCGTCGACAACGTCATCGTCCGCAACCTCGCCTTCGAGAGCCCCCTCGACTGCTTCCCGCAGTGGGACCCGACCGACGGCGACACCGGCAACTGGAACTCCGAGTACGACAGCGCGGTGGTGTACGGCTCCACGCACGTCTGGCTCGACCACAACACGTTCACCGACGGCGCCCACCCCGACAGCTCGCTGCCGAGGTACTTCGGCATGGTCTACCAGCAGCACGACGGCGAGCTCGACATCGTGAAGGGCGCCGACCACGTCACCGTCTCCTGGAACGTCTTCACCGAGCACGACAAGACCCTGATGATCGGCAACAGCGACAGCGCGGCCACCGCCGCGGTCGACCGGGGACACCTCAAGGTCACGCTGCACCACAACCTGTTCTCCGGCCTCGTCGAACGCGCCCCCCGGGTCCGCTTCGGGCAGGTCGACGCGTACAACAACCACTACGTCGCCGACTCCTCGTACGCCTACAGCTTCGGGATCGGCATGGAGTCCCGACTCGTCGCCGAGAAGAACGCGTTCACGCTGCCCGCCGGAGTCAGTGCCGCCAAGATCCTCAAGAAGTGGAAGGAAGCGCCGGTCACGGCCGTCGGCAACCACGTCAACGGCGCGCCCGTCGACCTGATCGCCGTGCACAACGCGGAGATCCCCGCGGAGACCCTCCAGTCGGGTGCCGGATGGACGCCGACCCTGCGCACGAGGGTCGACCCGCCGAAGGCGGTCCCGGGCCTCGTCGACCACCGGGCGGGCTCCGGCAGGATCTGCTGACCCGCACGCGTCCGTCGGCCGGAGGGGCTGCCGAGGCCGTCCCGCATCCGACGGCGCCCGCCCCGCGTCCAGGACTCCGCCCGGCACCCGGGGCGGGCCGCTCCGGCCCCCTTCCACTCGTCAGGACCTCCGACGCCCCGGAGGCATCCGATCCGCACAGCGAAGGAGCATCGCCATGCTCGGGCACCACCGACGCACCGCCCCCGGCCGCAGGACCTTCCTCCTGGCCGGAGCCGGAGCCGCTCTCGCCCTCGGCGCCCCCGCCCCCGCCCGCGCGGTCACGCGGCCCCCCTTCGGGCGGTACGGCTCACCCGCCGCCCGCCTGACCGAGCGGACCCTCTACGTGGACGCGTCCGGCGCCGGGGACTTCACCACCGTCCAGGCCGCGGTGACCGCCGCCACCACCAGCGGCACGACGCTGGTCATCGCCCCCGGCACCTACCGCGAGACGGTCGCCGTCGGAGCCGCCCGTACCGGGATGACCTGGATCGGCGCCTCCGAGGACCCCCGGGACGTCGTCGTCGTGTACGACAACGCGGCCGGCACCCCGAAACCCGGCGGGGGCACCTACGGCACGACCGGGTCGGCCACCACCACCGTGCAGGCCGACGGCTTCACCGCCCGCTGGATCACCTTCGCCAACGACTGGCTGCGCGCGGACCACCCGGGGGTCACCGGCACCCAGGCCGTCGCCGTCAAGGTGCAGGGCGACCGCTCCGCCTTCCACCACTGCCGGTTCCTGGGCCACCAGGACACCCTGTACGCCGACTCGACGGCCCTCGGCGCCTTCGCCCGCCAGTACTACGGGCACTGCTACGTCGAGGGCGACGTGGACTTCGTCTTCGGCCGGGCGACGGCGGTGTACGAGCACTGCCACTTCCACACCCTGGACCGCACGGACCTGACCGCGGCCCCCTACGGCTTCGTCTTCGCCCCGTCCACCGCGGTCGCCAACCCGCGCGGGTATCTCGTCACCCGAGGCCGCGTCACCGGCGAGGCGCCCCGCGCGTACTACAAGCTGGCCCGCCCCTGGGTGCCCGGCTCGGACCCCACCGCCCGGCCCATGCTGACCGTCCGCGACACCCACCTCGGCGCCGGCATCGACGCGGCCGCGCCCTACGCCAACATGTCGGACACCTACCCGTGGCAGCAGCAGCGTTTCGCCGAGTACCGCAACACCGGCCCCGGCGCCGCCGTGCCGGTCCCGGAGAACCGGCCCCGACTCACCCGGGCGGAGGCGGCGTCGGCGACCCGCGAGACGTATCTGGGCGACTGGGCCCCCTGGAAGGAGTGCTGAGAGGCGCGGCTCCCACGCAGCGCTCCGCCGCGGTCGAGAACCTGAAGAAGGTCGGCGCCGACGTCGACCTCGACGCCTCGCACGTCTTCCTCGAAGGACCGGCCAACCCGCCCGCGTACCCGAGCTCCTGCGCCGCGCCCGGCACCTGGAACTGCACGACCGTGCAGTACAAGTCCGGCACCCGCAAGCACATCGAGTCCCTCGGGTACGAGATCGTCGCCAACTTCGGCGACCAGTACTCCGACCTCGAAGGCGGCCACGCCGACAAGACCTTCACGCTCCCGAACCCGACGTACCACTACGGTCGGGCACCCGCCGTGCGCCCGCCCCCGGCCGTCGTCGGCGGGGGGCGCCGCTCGGGCCGGCCCAGGGGCGGCCGGCTCCTGCGACACCCCTGGGGGCGGCCGGTGTCCCGGCGCGCGAAGTCGCCCGCCACGCGCAGCTTCCGGTCCGCCGTCCGCGCGGTCGCCGTGCAGCGGTCGTCCTTCGCGTCCCGGCCGCCGCGGGCATGGTCGTACGGGCCGCGAACACCCACCCGCCCGCCGGGACGCCGCGCCCGTCGAAGAAGGCGTGGAACTCCCCGGAGGCGGCGGCGTCGACGAAAGTGCCCACGGGCGACCTCTCCTCGCTGCGGCGTCCGTGTGGTGCGGGTGAAGACGTATACGACCCCCGTGGCGGCCCGGGTTCCGACCGGCGGTCCGCCGGACCGGAATCCGAGAGCGTCAGCGTCCGTACGGGTCTTCGAACGCCGTATGGCGGGCCGAACTCGATTCCGTAACACGGGGAAAACCTGCAAGCGGTTCAACACGGGAACAATCCAGCCAGCATCCGCACACCAGGCACGCAGGCAACGAGGAGCATCGCGATGTCCGACCCGCAGAAAGTGGCCGACCGGCCCAACTCCGCGCCACCCGCGACGAACGGCGTGGACCGCTTCTTCAAGATATCGGCGCGCGGTTCCACCTTCGGCAGGGAGATACGCGGCGGCTTCGCCACGTTCTTCACCATGGCCTACATCCTCGTCCTGAACCCCATCATCCTCGGCAGCGCCAAGGACAAGTTCGGCCACCAGCTCGACGCCGTCCAACTCACCACCGCCACCGCCCTGGTGGCCGCGGTGATGACGATCGTCATGGGCATCGGCGGCAACCTTCCGCTCGCCCTGGCCGCGGGCCTCGGGCTCAACGCGGTCGTCGCCTTCCAGATCGCCCCGCTGATGAGCTGGGACGACGCGATGGGCCTCATCGTCCTCGAAGGGCTGCTCATCTGCGTGCTGGTCGTGACCGGCCTGCGGGAAGCCGTCATGCACGCCATCCCGCAGCCCCTGAAGCAGGCGATCAGTGTCGGCATCGGCCTGTTCATCGCGTTCATCGGCTTCGTGGACGCCGGCTTCGTCAGCCGCATCCCGGACGCGGCCAACACCACCGTCCCGGTGCAGCTCGGCGCCACCGGAGCGCTGGCCGGCTGGCCGATCCTCGTCTTCTGCCTCGGCGTGCTGCTGACCATCGGACTGCTCGCCCGCAAGGTCAAGGGCGCCATCCTGATCAGCATCGTCGCCATGACGGTCGTGGCGATCGTCATCAACTCCCTGGCCGACATCGAGAGCTGGGGACTGACCACACCGAAGGTGCCCGACGACCTCGTCGCCGCACCGGACTTCGGGCTGCTCGGCGACTTCAGCCTGTTCGGAGCCTTCGGCCGGACCAGTGCCGTCACCGTGGTCCTGCTGATCTTCACGCTGATCCTGTCCGACTTCTTCGACACCATGGGCACGGTCGTCGGCATCAGCGCCGAGGCGGGCCTGCTCGACGAGAACGGCAAGGTGCCGGGCCTCGGCCGGGTGCTGCTCATCGACGGTGCGGCGGCGGTCGCCGGAGGAGCGGCCTCGGCGTCCTCGGCCACCTCGTACATCGAGTCGGCGGCGGGCGTCGGCGAGGGCTCGCGCACCGGCTTCTCGAACCTGGTCACGGGCGGCCTCTTCGCCCTGGCGCTCTTCCTGACGCCGCTGCTGACCATCGTCCCGCTGCAGGCCGCGGCCCCCGCGCTGGTCGCCGTCGGCTTCCTGATGATGACCCAGGTCAAGCACATCGACTGGGACCGCTACGAGATCGCCATCCCCGCGTTCCTCACCATCGCCGTGATGCCCTTCACGTACTCGATCACCAACGGTATCGGCGCGGGCTTCGTCGCCTACGTCCTGATCAAGACGGTCCTCGGCCGGGCGAGGGAGATCCACTGGCTGCTGTGGGGGGCGTCGGCGCTGTTCCTGGTCTACTTCGCCATCGATCCGATCGAGCAGATCCTGGGCGTGAAGTAGGGCGCCCCACCGCCGGGAGGGCCGCCCCGGGGAGCCCGGCGCGGCCCTCATGGCAAGGTGCGCGGGAGCGGCCGCCCCGAGCGGCCGCTCCCGGCGGGGCACTCAGTCCCGGAGAGCCGCCCGCATCGCGGCCTTGGCGACCGGTGCCGCCAGGCCGTTGCCGCTGACCTCCGAGCGGGCGGCGTCGGACTGCTCGACCAGGACCGCCACGGCGACCTCCTTGCCGGTGGAGTCCGACTTCGCGTACGAGGTGAACCAGGCGTACGGCGTCTTGCTGTTGTTCTCGCCGTGCTGGGCGGTGCCGGTCTTGCCGCCCACGGTGGCGCCGGCGATCCGCGCGTTGGTGCCCGTGCCGTCCTCGACGACCGTCTGCATCGCGGACTGCAGCTGCTCGGCCGTGGACGAGCTGACGATCTCCTCGGTCTCCGTGCTGTCGTCGTAGTCCCTCAGCACGTTGCCGTCGGCGTCGCTGGTCTGCGACACCATGTGCGGCGAGACCAGCTTGCCGCCGTTGGCGATGGCCGCCGAGACCATGGCCATCTGCAGCGGGGTCGCCGTCACGTCGAACTGGCCGATGCCCGTCAGCGCCGTCTGCGCCCGGTCCATGTCCTCGGGGTACACGCTCGGGTACGCGCGCACCGGCACGTCCTGCGTCTCGTCGTTGAAGCCGAACTTCTCCGCCATCGCCCGGACCTTGTCCTGGCCCAGGCTGACGGCCATCTTCGCGAAGACGTTGTTGCAGGAGTACTGCAGCGCCACCCGGATCGAGGCGTCCTCACAGGGCGCGGAGGCACTCTCGTTCGCCAGGACGCGGGTCGTGCCCGGCAGGGTGTACGGGTTCGGGCTGTCCGTCCGCGCGTCGACGTCGTCGTACAGCCCGTCCTCCAGCGCGGCCGCCGCGACGACCAGCTTGAACGTCGAACCGGGCGGCAGCGGCTGGCGCAGCGCGCGGTTCGTCATCGGCTTGTCCGGGGACTTCGTGAGCTTCTTCCACGCGTCCCCCTCCCCGGTGCTGAGCCGCCCCGGGTCGTACGAGGGGGTGGAGACGGCGGCGAGGATCCGGCCGGTCTTCGGGTCGATCGCGACCGCCGCCCCCTTCTTGTCGCCGAGAGCGTCGTAGGCGGCCTTCTGCACGGCCGGGTCGATCGTCGTGACGACGTCGCCCGGGTCGGCGCGCTTGTTCGTGACCGTGTCCAGGGGGTTCTTCAGCTGCTGGTCCGTGCCGTCGAGCAGGCTCTGGTAGATGCCCTCCAGCTGCGTCGCCCCGTAGACCTGGGAGCTGTAGCCCGTCACCGCCGCGTACAGGCTGCCGTCCGTGTACGTGCGCTTGTACTTGAGGTCGCTGCCCTTCGTCCGCGCGGAACCGGTGATCGCGTCTCCGGCCACGATGATATTCCCGAGCGGGTTCGCGTACTGCTCCATCGCGTTCCGTCGGTTGTGCTTGTCGTCCGCGAGTGCCTTTCCGTCGTAGAACTGCACCCAGGTCGCCCGGACCAGCAGGGCGACCACGAGCAGCAGGGTGAAGACGGCGGCACGCCTGATCGTCTTGTTCATTCCGCCCAGGAGGACGAACGGGCGGGCGGGAATCGTTCCCTTCCGTCCGGATTTCTCATCCGCCGTTCATGAAGCCGGCCGGCGCCCGGGGCCGGGCCCCGGCCCGTGCCGCCCGGTTCCCGGCCCGCGGGCGGGCGGGCGGCGGCTCCTCACGCCGGCAGGGTGAGGACGACCTCCTCCACCTCCTCGGCGCGCGCGTTGGCGTAGCCGCGGTCGCGGGCCGTCTCGTGGAAACCGCACTTCTCCAGGACCCGGCGGGACGCCCTGTTGTCCGCGGCGGCGCGGGCGTGCAGGGGCCGCTCGGGGACGGTGGCGAGCAGGGCCCGCAGAGCCGCCGTCGCGATGCCGCGCCCCCAGTGGGCGCGGTCGATCCAGTACGTCACCTCGAGCTCGCCCGGCTCGCCGTACACCGCGGTGGTGCCGACCACGTCGCCGTCCACCAGGACCGTGCGCAGCACGGCGGACGAGGACCGGACGCGGCGCCAGTGGGCGTCGAAGCGCTCACGGTCGGCCGGGTCCTCGGCCGTGAACGCGGCCATGCGGTTGGACTCGGGGTCGTTCATCAGCCGGAAGAACACCGGCAGGTCGCTGTCGTGCACCGGGCGCAGGGCCACGTCCATCTCAAAGCCTCCGGGTCGCCAGGGTCAGCCGGTCGCGCGCGTCGAACAGGGCGTCCTTGACCATCTGCTCGTGGGCGGGCGTGAGGCGGGCCACCGGCACCGAGCAGCTGATCGCGTCCCGGGCGGGCGTCCGATAGGGGATCGCCACACCGAAGCACCGCAGCCCCAGCGTGTTCTCCTCGCGGTCCACCGCGAACCCCTGCTCCCGCACCTGGTGCAGCTCCTCGATGAGCTTCTCCCGGTCGGTGATGGTGTGCTCGGTGAGCGCCGGCAGCGTCTCCGGGAGCATCTTGCGGACCTGCTCGTCGGTGTGGGTGGCGAGCAGCGCCTTGCCGAGGGAGGTCGAGTGCGCGGGGAGCCGTCGCCCCACCCGGGTGAAGGGGCGCAGGTAGTGCTGCGACTGACGGGTGGCGAGATAGACGACGTTCGTGCCGTCCAGCCGGGCCAGGTGGATGGTCTCCGTCGTGTCGTCCGACAGCCGGTCGAGGGTGGGCCGCGCCGAGGCCACCACCTCGTCGCCGTCGATGTACGAGGTGCCGACCAGGAGTGCGCGGACGCCGATGCCGTACCGGGTGCCGGTCGCGTCCGTCTCCACCCAGCCGAGCTCCACCAGCGTGCGCAGCAGCATGTACAGGCTCGACTTGGGGTACCCGACCGCCTCCTGTACGGCGGCCAAGGAGTGCATTCCGGGCCGGCCGGCGAAGTACTCGAGCAATTCCACGGTCCGTACCGCGGACTTGACCTGCGCCCCGCCGCCTGTCTCGACTGCCGACATCGCCCTTGACCCCTTCGTTGGACGGGAAATAGTCTCCAACAGCATATTCACCATCAGAGACAGCGTTCAGTATATCGAACGCCCCTGGTGAGTGACACAGAATGCGGCATCACATCTGGAGGAACCCGCGGTGGCAGCAGCACCAGTCTGGAGTGTCGACCCCCGTACCGGGAAGCAGCGTGAACAGGTTGCGGTGGAGGCCACAGCCCAGGAAGTGGACGAGGCCGTCCGCGCCGCGCACGCCGCCAGAGGGACGCTCGCCGACCGCACCGTGCGCGCCGCCTTCCTGCGCACGGCCGCGGACCTGCTCGAAGACGCCAGGGACCGGCTCGTCGAGGCGGCGGACGCCGAGACCGCGCTCGGCCCGGTCCGGCTCACCGGTGAACTCGCCCGCACCTGCTACCAGCTGCGCGCGTTCGCGGACATCGTCGACGAGGGCGCCTTCCTCGACGTGGTGATCAACCACCCCGACGACACCGCCACCCCGCCGATCCCCGACCTGCGCCGCTACAAGGTGCCGCTGGGCGTCGTCGCCGTCTACTCGGCCTCGAACTTCCCCTTCGCCTTCTCGGTCGCCGGCGGCGACACCGCCAGCGCCCTCGCCGCGGGCTGCCCGGTCGTCGTCAAAGCCCACCCCGACCACCCGGGCCTGTCCGAACTGGTCGCGTCCACCCTGCGCAGGGCCGCCGCCCGGCACGACATCCCCGCGGGCGTCGTCGGCCTGGTCCACGGCTTCGAGGCCGGGGTCGAGCTGGTGCGGCACCCGCTGGTCTCCGCGGCCGGATTCACCGGCTCGGTCCGCGGCGGACGTGCCCTCTTCGACGCGGCGGCGGCGCGCCCCGTGCCGATCCCCTTCCACGGCGAACTCGGCTCCCTGAACCCGGTCGTCGTCACCGAGGCCGCCGCCGCCGAGCGCGGCGAGGCCATCGGCACCGGACTCGCCGGCTCGATGACGCTCGGAGTCGGCCAGTTCTGCGTGAAGCCGGGACTGGTGCTGGCCCCCGCGGGAGCCGCGGGCGACCGGCTGCTGAAGTCCCTGACCGACGCCGTCAGCGACACCGCGGCCGGGGTCCTGCTCGACCACCGCATGCGGGACAACTTCCTCGCGGGCGTGGCCGAGCGCACCGGACTGCCCGGCGTGGAGTCCCCGGTCACCCCCGGCGCGGGCAGCGAGCACACGGTGAGCCCCGGCTTCCTGACCGTGCCCGCGGAAAAGCTCGCGGCCGAGGGCGAGCACGACCTGCTCCTGGAGGAGTGCTTCGGCCCGCTCACCGTCGTCGCCCGCTACGAGGACGACGCCGAGGCGGGCGCGGTCCTCTCCCGCCTCCCCGGCAACCTCACCGCCACCGTGCACCTGTCGACGGAGGAGGCGGCGGGCGAGGGGCGCGGCGCCGAGATCCTCGCCGAGCTGACACCGCTCGCCGGCCGCGTCCTGGTCAACGCCTGGCCGACCGGTGTCGCCGTCGCCCCGGCGCAGCACCACGGCGGCCCCTACCCGGCGACCACTTCCACCTCGACCTCGGTGGGCGGTACGGCGATCGAGCGCTGGCTGCGCCCGGTGGCGTACCAGAACACCCCGGAGGCGCTGCTGCCCCCGGAGCTGCGCGACGACAACCCGCTCGGGCTGCCGCGTCGTTACGACGGGCGGCTCGAACGCTGAACACACCGGCCTGGGACACTCGGCGGATGGACGTCGAACTTCCCGAACTCCCCTTCCCCCTCCGCACGTACGGGCCGGACGGCCACTGGTCGTACGAGGACGGAGTGCTCACCGGATGGGCGGGCGCGCGGCAGGACCGCTTCGTGCCGCCCACCGGTGAGGCACTGGACCCCGCCTCCGACGCGCCGCGGCTGCTCGGCGCGCCCGAGGGCGACTTCCGGCTGTCGGCGCGCGTCACGGTCGGCTTCGCCGGCTCCTTCGACGCCGGAGTGCTCTACGTCCAGGTGGCGGAGCGCGCCTGGGCGAAGCTCTGCCTGGAGTACTCGCCGGACGTGCCGACCGTCTGCACGGTGGTCACCCGGGGTCACTCCGACGACGCCAACTCCTTCACCGTCGACGGCAGTTCCGTCTGGCTCCGGGTCAGCCGCACGGGCCGCGCCTTCGCCTTCCACGCCTCCCGCGACGGCGTGCGCTGGACCTTCGTCCGGCTCTTCACCCTCGCCGACGAGGAGCCCTCCGGGGCCGCCCTCGTCGGCTTCATGACCCAGTCCCCCCTCGGTGAGGGCTGCGTGGTGACGTACGACGCGATCGAGTACCACCCCAGCTGGCCCGAGGACCTGCGGGACGGCAGCTGACACCCGGCGGGGGGGGGGGGGGGGGGGGGGGGGGGGGAGGGGGGGGGGGGAGGGGGGGGGGAGGGGGGGGTGCGAGCGTGCGGC
>NZ_JBVHPY010000015.1:38109-102666 GCF_055567695.1 Streptomyces sp. NPDC026417 | reverse complement strand
TCAGCCTAGCGAACATTAGATCGCAGAAACCTCCCCCCCCCCCCCCCCCCCCCCCCCCCCCCCCCCCCCCCCCCCCCCCCCCCCCCCCCCGCGGAACCGCCGAGCCGTCCGGCACGTCCTCCGGTGCATGATCGGAGACCGTACGGCCCGGGTGCACCGGGTGATCAGGACCGCGCTGCCCGCCGAGGCGGAGGCGGTCGCCGCCCTGCACGCCCGGGCCCGGGCGACCTATTACCCCGACGGCCTCCCCGACGACGGCACGGACTGGCTCGCCGTCTGGCGGGGTGCCATCGAACGGCCGGACGGACATGTGCTGTGCGTCGTGGAGCGCGGCCGGATCGTCGCTCTCGCCTCCTTCCGCACGGACGAGGGCGCACCGGCCGACACGGTCAGGCTCTTCCAGTTCCACGTCGACCCCGACCACTGGCGCGGCGGCATCGGCACCGCGCTGCACGCGGCCTGCGTCGAGGAGTGGCAGGCCGACGGCAAGCGGCTGGCCACGCTGGACGTGCACGTCGACAACCGGCGCGCCCAGGCCTTCTACGCCCGCCTGGGCTGGGTCCCGGACCCGGACAACCCGCCCGCCGAGGGCGACCACCACCGTGACCTGTGCTACCCGGTGGCGGGGGAATGACCCGGGCCGCTTGAACGTTCACGTACCCGGCGGAGGGCGTCTCCGTACCCGTACGACCTGGAAGAAGCCGAAGAAATGCGCGTCGAGATCTGGAGCGACATCGCCTGCCCCTGGTGCTACGTGGGCAAGGCCCGCTTCGAGAAGGCGCTCGCCGCCTTCCCGCACCGCGCCGAGGTCGAGGTGGTGCACCGCTCCTTCGAGCTCGACCCCGGCCGCGCCAAGGGCGACACCGGACTCGTGCTGCCGATGCTGGCCCGGAAGTACGGGATGACCGAGGCACAGGCGCAGGCCGCCGAGGACAACCTCGGTGCGAACGCCGCAGCCGAGGGCCTGGACTACCGCACCGAGGGCCGCGACCACGGGAGCACCTTCGACATGCACCGCCTCCTGCACCTCGCGAAGGAGCAGGGACGGCAGGACGAGCTGATCGGCCTGCTCTACCGCGCGAACTTCGCGGAGGAGCGGTCCGTCTTCGACGACGACGAACGGCTCGTGGAGCTGGCCGTCGCCGCCGGGCTCGACGCGGAGGCGGCCCGCAAGGTCCTCGCCGACCCGGCCGCCTACGCCGAGGAGGTGCGCGCGGACGAGCGCGAGGCCGCCGAGCTGGGCGCCACCGGCGTCCCCTTCTTCGTGCTCGACCGCAGGTTCGGCGTCTCCGGTGCCCAGCCCGCCGAGGTCTTCACGCAGGCCCTGACGCAGGCCTGGGGGGAGCGGACGCCGCTGACGATCGTCCGGGAGGCGGCCGGCGACGCGGAGGCCTGCGGGCCCGAGGGCTGCGCCGTCCCGCAGAACTGACGGCGCCGAGCGGCGCCCGGCCGACGAGAAAGCGCAGGTCGGAGCCCATCCATAAGCGCTGCTTGGCGAAACCCCGCAAAAATGGGCAATGGACGGGGGCTTGCCGGGGCCGCAGAGTGGACCCATGGAGACCTTCGAGACCCTCGTCCGAGCCGAGTTCGCCCCGAAGAACACCTATCTGAACACGGCCAGCACCGGACTGCTGCCGGTCCGCGCGGTCGACGCCATGCGGGCCGGCGTCGAGTCCGTCGCGGCCGGGCAGCCGCAGGACATGTTCGCCGACGTGGAGGCGGCGCGGGACGCCTTCGCCCGGCTGATGGGCGTCACCGGCCGCCGCGTCGCGGCCGGCGCCTCGGTCGCCGTCTACACCGGCCTGATCGCCGCCTCGCTCCCCGCGGGCGCCGAAGTCCTCACCGCCGAGGCCGACTTCACCTCGGTGGTGAACCCCTTCCACGTGCGCGGAGACCTCAAGGTGCGCACCGTGCCGCTGGAGCGGATCGCCGAGTCGGTCCGACCCGGAACGGCACTGGTCGCCGTCAGCGCCGCACAGTCCGCCGACGGCCGGGTGGCCGACCTGGCCGCCATCCGGGACGCCGCCCGCAGCCACGGGGCGCGGACCTACATCGACGCCTCCCAGGCCGCCGGCTGGCTGCCCGTCGACGCGGACGCGTACGACTTCGTCTCCTCCGTCGCCTTCAAATGGCTCGTCTGCCCCCGGGGCGTGGCCTTCCTGGTCGTACCCGAGGACCTCGGCGGCCTGACGCCCGTCTTCGCGGGCTGGGTCGCGGGCGAGCGCCCCTGGGACAGCTGCTACGGCCCGGTCGAGGAACTCGCCCACTCCGCGCGGCGGTTCGACGAGAGCCCCAGCCTGTTCTCGTACGCGGGAGCCCGCCACTCCCTGGCCCTGGTCGAGGAACTGGGCGTGGACGCCGTACGGTCCCACGACCTGGCCCTGGCCGACCGCTTCCGGGCCGGCCTGGACCGGCTCGGGCACGAACCCGTCCCGGCCCCCGGCTCACCCATCGTCTCCGTTCCGCGCCTGGGGAGCAGGCAGGCGGAACTGAGCCGGGCGGGCGTCGAGGTCTCCGACCGCGCCGGAAATCTGCGGGCGGCCTTCCACCTGTACAACACGCCCGCCGACGTCGACCGGCTGCTGGACGTCCTGTCCGGCTGACCTCCGGCGCGGGCCGGGCCGGGCCGCCGGGAAGTCACCACGAGGTGGTGCTCGCGGTGGACCCGACGCGTGAAGAGCGTCCCGCCGACGCGGAGTTGCACCGGTGGCCGGTGTGCGGCGACGAGACCGCCGGCCGAGGCGTACACCGCGTACGGCGGGCTCGTCCGGCGGGGGGTGTCCGGGTCGCCCGCAGCACCGGGGCCGCCGAGGACGTGGCGCAGGAGTTCGCGCACCGGGCGAGCAGGCCGTACGCGTTCGCCGCACGCCGCGGCTCGCTGCGCACCCGGGTGTCCGTGCTCGCCCACCGGCGGGCCGTGGACCGGGTGCGCGCCGAGGCCGGGCAGCGCAAGGACGCCCCGGCCGACGACACGGTGCTCCACGCCGTCGCCGAACCCGGCCCCGGCCCGTACCGACGAGGCCCTCGACGACCAGGAGCGCGCCCTCCTGCCCCACCCCGCCCTCCCCGCCCTCCCGGAGCCCCAGGACGGGATCGTCCGCCGCGCCTGCTTCGCCGGGCGCCCCCACCGCCGGGCCGCCGTCGAGCCCGGCATCCCCGACTGCAGGGCCGAGCCCCGCCCGCGCGCGGCCCGGGGCGCCCTGGCGGAGTCCCTCGCGAAGCCCCCGGACCCGGCGCCGCACCGTGCCCCGTGAGCGCGGGGGCCCCGGCCGCGCCCGTGACGGGCCCGAGCGGGCCGGTCGTGCGTACGCTGGAAGGAGCAGGGCGGGGGACCCCGAGCGGACCCCGGCCGCCGTGCCGACCACGGCCCGGAAGGGCGGCACCCCATGAGCACCGAGCACGAGAAGGTACGAGAGCTGCTGGCGGCCTGGGCCGTCGGAGCGCTGATGCCCCCCGACGAGAAGACGGTGCCGCTGCACCTGGCCGCGTGCGAGACCTGTGCCGCGGAGGCGGAACGGCTGCGGGAGACGGTGCGTCTGCTGGACGGCGCGCGCGGCGCGGGGGAGGCCCCGAACGGCACCGGGAGCCGGCCGGAGGCGGCCGGAGGCGTCCTCGCCATGGCGCTGCGGGCCCGCCCCGCCGCGCCCCGGGTCGCCGGGCACGCGGCGCCCTACGCGGCAGCGGTCACCGGACTCCGTTCCCTGCTGCGGGAGTTGGGGGACTCCCGCGCCTGGCGGACTCCGGTGGTGCACGGCTGGGACGTGCACGGCACCGTCGCGCACCTGATCGCGGCGGACGAACCGCTGGCACTGCGGCTCGGACTGGACGCCCGGGTGCCGCCGTCGCGGTCCGGCACCGCGGACGGGCCGGGTTGGCAGGACGGCTGGGCCGCCCGGACCGCCGACGTGATCGCCCACGAGCGGTCACGCGCGCCGGAGGAGACCGTCTCCACCTGGGCCGCGCAGGCCGCCGCGCTGCTCGCCACACCCGAGGCCCACGACCCCGAACGCGCCGCGCAGTCCACGACGCTGATGGGCGTACGGCTCCCCGTCGCGGACCACTTCCTGGTGCGCGCCTTCGAGACCTGGATCCACTCGGCGGACATCGGCCGCGCCCTCGGCCTCCCCGTGCCGCCGCCGCCGGAACCGCATCTGTGGCAGCTCGTCCACCTGGCGGTCCGCATCCTCGGTACCGCGCTCGGCACCGAGGCGCCCCCGGTGCTCTTCGCGGTGACCGGGCGGGACCGGGACGCCGAGTGGGTGCTGGGCTCCGAGGACGAACCGGTGCGGGCCGAACTCGTCCTGGACCCGGTGGACCTCTGCCTGCTCGTCGGCGGCCGGCGCACCCCGGACGAGGTGCCGCGCGGCGCGTCGGGCGACACCACCGCCGTGCGGAACGTGCTGGAGCGGGCCGCGTCGCTCGCCTGGCTGTGACCCGACCGTTCCGACGAGCCGCGACCTGCGCCCGACCCGCCCGCGTGATTCTTCCGGAGAAAGCAGTCCGCCGACCGGGGAATGAGCCCAAGTCCGTTGTGGTTCGCACTGGTTGGCCGACCTTCGCCCGCTCTCCGGGAGTTACCGTGACCACCGCGTTCGACCCGATCGACCTGTCCGGCACGCAGCTCGCCAACCGCATCGCCCTGGCCCCGATGACCCGCAGCCGCGCCGCGGAAGGGGGCCTCCCCACCGACCTCACCGCCGCGTACTACGCCCAGCGCGCCTCCGCGGGCCTGATCATCACGGAGGGCATCCAGCCCTCTGCCAACGGTCAGGGCTACCCCAGCACCCCCGGTCTGCACCACGAGGACCAGGTGGCAGCCTGGCGCGGCGTCACCGACGCCGTGCACGCAGCGGGCGGAAAGATCTTCGCCCAGCTGCTGCACACCGGCCGCATCGGCCACCCCGTCCTGCTCCCCGATGGCCTGCACCCCGTCGGGGCCTCCCCGGTCGCCGCACGGGGGCAGGTCTTCACCCACGAGGGCCCCAAGGACTTCGTGACCCCGCGCGAACTCACCGACGACGAGATCCGGGAGACGATCGCGGACTTCGCGACCGCCGCGCGCCACGCCGTCCGGGCGGGCTTCGACGGAGTCGAACTGCACGGCGCCAACGGCTATCTCATCCACCAGTTCCTCGCCCCGGGCTCGAATCTGCGCGACGACGCGTGGGGCGGCTCCGACGAGAAGCGCATCCGCTTCGCCGTCGAGGTCACCAGGGCCGTCACGGAGGAGATCGGCGCGCACCGCACGGGGCTGCGCATCTCGCCCGGCAACCCCTTCAACGACATCAGCGAGCCCGACCCGGAGCCCACGTACACCGCGCTCGTCCAGGCACTGGAGGCCATCGGGCCCGCCTACCTGCACATCGGGGAGGGCGCCGGGCAGCGCGAGCTGACGCTGCGTCTGCGCAAGCAGTTCTCCGGCGTCCTGATCCTCAACCCGGCCACCGAGGCGCCCACGGGCATGGACGAACTCGCCCTCGTCGAGGACGGCACGGCGGACGTCCTCGCGTTCGGGCGGCTCTTCCTGGCCAACCCCGATCTGCCGGCCCGGCTCGCGGCCGGCGGCCCGTTCAACGAGCCGGACCCGGCCGGCTTCTACGGCGGGGACGCGCGGGGATACACGGACTACCCGACGCTGTAGGGAAGCCGCCCGGGCCGCCGCGGCCCGACGCGGACGGGCCCGGCACCCCTGGGGGTGCCGGGCCCATCCGCGGTCACGGACGCCTCACTTCACCGGGGTGAAGTCCCGCGCGCCGATGAACTCGGGCCGCCGCACGGGAGCCGCGAAGGGCTCCACGGCGGCGTTCTCCACGCTGTTGAAGACGATGAAGACGTTGCTGCGCGGGAACGGCGTGATGTTGTCGCCCGAACCGTGCAGGCAGTTGCAGTCGAACCAGGTGGCCGAACCGGCCTTGCCGGTGAACAACTTGATGCCGTGGCGGCCGGCGAACTCGGTCAGCGCCTCGTCCGAGGGCGTACCCGCGTCCTGCATCTGCAGCGACTTCTTGTAGTTGTCCTTCGGTGTGGCCCCCGCGCACCCGAGGAACGTCTTGTGCGACCCCGGCATGATCATGAGACCACCGTTGGTGTCGTAGTTCTCGGTCAGCGCGATCGAGACGGACACCGTGCGCATGTTCGGCAGACCGTCCTCGGCGTGCCAGGTCTCGAAGTCCGAGTGCCAGTAGAAACCGCTGGCCCCGAAGCCGGGCTTGACGTTGATCCGGGACTGGTGGACGTAGACGTCCGAGCCGAGGATCTGCCGGGCCCGGCCCACCACGCGCTCGTCGCGCACCAGACGCGCGAAGACCTCGCTGATCCGGTGGACCTCGAAGACCGAGCGGATCTCCTGGGACTGCGGCTCGACGATCGAGCGCTCGTCCGCCCGGATCGCCGGGTCACCGACGATCCGCTCCAACTCCTGCCGGTAAACGGCTACTTCGTCCGGCGTGATGAGCTCCTCGACGGCCAGGAAGCCGTCGCGCTCGTACGTCTGGAGTTCGGGCAGGGTGATGGGGCCGGGCTCGCCCGGTGCGCTCCAGACGACCGGGTCCTGCCGGGGCACGGACACCTCGGTGGCGCCTCGGCTCGGGTAGAGGTCGGTGGTCCTCTCCGGGGTGATGGTCATGGTGCTCAGACCTCCTCGGTCAGCAGCGGGTAGACGCCGTTCTCGTCGTGGTCCTCCCGTCCGGTGACGGGCGGATTGAAGACGCAGACGCACCGGAAGTCGGTCTTGGGGCGCATGGTGTGGCGCTCGTGGCCGTCCAGCAGGTACATCGTGCCCGGCGTGATCCAGTGCTTCTCGCCGGTCTCGTCATTGGTCAGTTCGGCCTCACCCTCCACGCAGAGCACGGCCTCGATGTGGTTCGCGTACCACATCGACGTCTCGGTACCCGCGTACAGGGTCGTTTCGTGGAGAGAAAATCCGACCTTCTCCTTGGCAAGCACGATGCGCTTGCTCTCCCACGTGCCGGTCTTGGCCTTCACATGACGGTCGGTTCCCTCGATGTCCTTGAACGATCGGACGATCACGGTGAGTTGCTGCCTTTCTTGTCGTACGTACGCGGTCAGGCGACCGTCTCGCGGACGGCGCGGGCGAGGGTGCGCAGGCCCTCGTCCAGCTCGTCGGGCGTGATCGTCAGCGCCGGAAGCAGCTTGACGACCTCGCTCTCCGGGCCCGAGGTCTCGATGAGCAGACCGAGTTCGAAGGCGCGCTGCGCGACCCGGCCGGCGCGCTCCTTCTCCTTGAACTCCAGGCCCCACACGAGGCCGCGGCCCCGGTATTCCTTGATGTCGGCCAGGTTCTCCTCGGTGATGGAGATCAGCGCCTGCTCGACCTGCTCGCCGCGGGCCCGGGTCTGCTTCTCCATCGCGGAACCGTCGGTCCAGTACGTCTCCAGAGCGGCGGCGGCGGTCACGAACGCCGGGTTGTTGCCGCGGAAGGTGCCGTTGTGCTCGCCCGGCTCCCAGATGTCCAGCTCCGGCTTGAACAGGCACAGCGACATCGGCAGCCCGTAGCCGCTGATGGACTTCGACACGGTGACGATGTCGGGGGTGACCCCCGCCTCCTCGAAGGAGAAGAACGCACCGGTCCGGCCGCAGCCCATCTGGATGTCGTCGACGATCAGCAGCATGTCCTGCCGCTCGCACAGGTCGGCGAGGGCCCGCAGCCACTCGGCGCGCGCGACGTTGATGCCGCCCTCGCCCTGCACCGTCTCGACGATCACCGCGGCGGGCTTGTTGAGACCGGAGCCCTGGTCCTCCAGCAGCCGCTCGAACCAGAGGAAGTCCGGGACCTGGCCGTCGAAGTAGTTGTCGAACGGCATCGGGGTGCCGTGCACCAGCGGGATGCCGGCGCCGGCCCGCTTGAAGGCGTTGCCGGTGACGGCGAGCGAGCCCAGCGACATGCCGTGGAACGCGTTCGTGAAGGACACGATGGCCTCGCGGCCCTTGACCTTGCGGGCCAGCTTCAGCGCGGACTCCACCGCGTTGGTGCCCGTCGGACCCGGGAACATGACCTTGTAGGGGAGGTCGCGCGGGCGCAGGATCAGGTTCTGGAAGGACTCCAGGAAGGCGCGCTTGGCGGTCGTCGACATGTCGAGACCGTGGGTGACGCCGTCGCGCTCCAGGTAGTCGATGAGGGCGCGTTTGAGCACCGGGTTGTTGTGGCCGTAGTTGAGCGACCCGGCACCCGCGAAGAAGTCGAGGTACTCGTGGCCGTCCTCGTCGTACATGCGGCTGCCGAGGGCCCGGTCGAAGACGGTGGGCCAGCCGCGGCAGTAGCTGCGGACCTCCGACTCCACGGTTTCGAAGACGCTCAGGTCGGGCTGGGTGATGGTCACAGCGAATCTCCTCCTGGGAGATGAAGTCGTGGGGGGATGCGGGAGAGGGAAGGCCGGATCAGAGGGACAGCGGTCCGATGCGGTGCAGCACCTCGGGGTCGTGCGGCCCGTCGGGGAACTGCCCCGTGCCGAACAGGACCTCGCGCTCCAGGGCCGCGCCGTGCCGTGCGGCGAACGAGGCGAACAGGCGCTCGGAGGCGGCGTTGCCCGGCGTGACGGTGGTCTCGACGAAGGCCGGCTTCCGCTCGCTCTCCTTCGCCGTTCGCGCCATCAGTCCGTCGAGCAGGGCGGCGGCGAGCCCGCGTCCGCGGTAGTCGCTGTCGACGGCCACCTGCCACACGAACAGCGTGTCCGGCTGCTCGGGGCGGACATAGCCGGTGACGAAACCGACGGGCTTCCCCTCCGTGTCCCGGGCCACCGCCGACGTACCGGCGAAGTCACGGCACCACAGGAGGTAGCTGTAGGAGGAGTTCAGGTCGAGGTTTCCGGAGTCCTTGGCGATGCGCCAGAGCGCGGCCCCGTCGGCCACCTCCGGACGGTCGATCCGGAGGCCCTCGGGCATTCCCAGGAATTCCGCTTGCAGGTCTGCTTGTGCGGCGGTCATGCCGATTGAATTTACCCAGGGAAAGTTGAAATTGCATCGTCGGTCGGGGTTACGTACGCGCCACTCGTGTGTTATCACGCGTGCGTGAGCGATCATGGCTGACCGGTAAGTTATGCGATGTCTTGCCCGGATATTGGGGGAGGAAACGGGCGCTCTGTGGAGTGCGTCACAGCCGTGTAACCCCGGCGGGACGTGCCCGAATTGCATCGGTCGGCGTTCGCAAAATCTTTGCGTTTAGCCGCAGGGAAAGCGGGCAGAAGAAGACGGGAAGCTACGCTGGATAATGCTAAGTGAATTAGTAGGGGAAAGCGCGTTGAATTCTTGCGGAAGCGGACTCTTTTGACATCCGCAAAAGGTGATCCGCCCCACGCGCGCGGCGTACCCGGAGTGCATGAGCCGCCTCACGCGCGCCCGGTGGCCGGGCATCCCCCGCGGCCTCACGCCCGGAAGCCGCAGCCGCATCCGCAGTCGGGACCGCACCCCCGGCGGCGGCAGCCGCAGTCGGCCGGCGGGCGCGGGCAGCACGGAGCTCCCCGACCGCCGAGGGCGGGCGGGGAGCAGGGTCCGGCCGGGCGGCCGGATCGGGTCACTCGTCCCGGGGTGTCCGCGGACGCGGGCCGCCGAGCGGGGCCGGGCTCACGCCCAGGCGTCCTCCACCGCGCGGCCCGCCGCCTCCGTGTCCGCCGCGCCGCCCAGCTCGCCCAGGGCGGAGCCCAGCGCGGTCAGGCACGCCCGCACGGCCTCGCGGGTCGCGTCCGGGCCGTAGTGGTTGACCCGGATCATCTCCTTGGCGAGAGCGCCCCCTCCCGCGGCCAGCGGAAGCGCCGGACCGGCGGCCAGGGCGCGCGCGACCAGTTCGGAGGCGTCCACTCCCGACGGTGCGCGCAGCGTGGTCGCCACGGGAGCCGCGTCCCGCACCTCGTACACGTACGGCTCGATCCCGCCACCCAGTGCGAGCGCCCCCGCCCGGGTGGCGGCCGCGGCCGAGGCGTGGCGGGCCATCACCGCGGACGCCCCCTCGGCCTCGATGCGCTCGACGCACGCCTCCAGTGCCAGCATCTCCAGCTGCGCCGGCGCGTGCAGGAGGGCCTTGCGGCCGCCGTCGATCCACCGCTGCTTCCAGTCCAGCAGGGAGAGGTAGGACCGGCGCGGGGCCGCGGGGTTCGCCGCCATCCGCGCCCAGGCGCGCTCGCTCACGGACACCGCCGACACGCCCGCGGGGCCGCCCATCGCCTTCTGCGCGCCGATCACGCACAGGTCCACGCCCCACGCGTCCGGCAGCACCGGCTCGGCGCCGATCGAGGCGACGGCGTCCAGGTAGAACAGCGCGCCGTGCTCCCGCACCACCTCGCCGATCTCCCCGACCGGGTTGCTGTTGCCGGTGGCCGCCTCGGCGTGCACCAGGGAGACGAAGTCGATCTCCGGGTGCTCGGCGAACGCCGCGCGGACCTGCTCGGCCCGGACCGCGGCGTGGAACGGCACCGCGAGGTCGATCACCGTCGCCCCGCAGTCCCGCAGCCAGTCGCCGAAGGTCTGTCCGTAGGGCCCGGTGATGATGTTGAGAGCGGTCGTCCCCGGTGCCGCCGTGGCGCGGATGGCGCCCTCCAGCGGGAGCAGCGCCTCGCCCTGCATGATCACGACGTCCTGCTCGGTGGAGAGCAGCCGCGCCACGCGGTCCTCGATCGACGCGAAGCGCGCCGCGCTCAAGGGGGGCAGGTCAAGGAAGGGGTGGGTCACGGCGACGCTCTCTTCACTCACGGGTTCCCGTACGCGGATTCCAGTACGCGGATACGCGCTACGAGCGTAACCGGCACCTCCGCGGGACCCCCGCGGAGGTGCCGACGGCCGGAAGCGGTGGTGTCCGGCACCCGGTCGAGGGTCAAGATCTGAGGCCGGACGGCCCAGCGACCATCGGATTGATTTGAGCAACCCAAACCTTTCCTTATAATCGGAACCCTCAGTTCCCCCACAGGAGGTCCTCGTGAACTCGGTCCCCGGACGCCGGACCCGCATTCTGGCCGCCACCACCGCGACGGCCGGGCTGCTGCTCGTGGCAGGCTGCTCCTCGGACGACGGCGGGAGCAAGAAGACCGCGGGCGGGGTCACCGTGGTCAAGAGCGGTCAGCTCACCACCTGCACCCACCTCCCGTACCCGCCCTTCCAGTCGGAGATCGACGGCAAGGTGCAGGGCTTCGACGTCTCCCTGATCGACCTGGTCGCCAAGGACCTCGGCGTGAAGCAGGACATCGTCGACACGCCGTTCGAGAACTTCAAGACCGGCGCCTTCCTCAACTCCGGCCAGTGCGACCTCGCCGCGGCCGGCATGACCATCACCGACGAGCGCAAGAAGAACGTCGACTTCTCCGACCCGTACTTCGACGCGACGCAGGCCGTCCTCGTCGACAAGAAGAGCGGCGTCAACTCCCTGGCGGACGTGAAGTCCAAGGGCAAGAAGCTCGGCGCCCAGGCGCAGACGACGGGCGAGGACTACGCGAAGAAGCAGGGCTTCGACCCGGTCTCCTTCGAGTCCTCCGACGCGGTCCTCAACGGTCTGCGCACCGGCCAGGTCCAGGCCGTCATCATCGACTACCCCGTCGTCCAGGGCTGGCTCAAGGACAAGGCCAACGCCGACGCCTTCAAGGTGGTGGACAACCTCAACACCGGTGAGCAGTACGGCTTCACGGTGAAGAAGGGCAACACCGAGCTGGTCGCCGCGATCAACAAGGCGATCAAGGACGCCAAGGCCGACGGCACGTACAAGAAGCTGTACGAGAAGTGGATCGGCCCGTACGACGAGTCCGCGGCGACCGCCTCCCCGTCCGCCTCATGAGTGAGGCCGACACAACCGTCCAGCCCCGCAGGTCCGGCCTGACCCGGCGGCAGAAGCGCGCGATCTCGCGCGGGGTCCAGTACGTCGTGTTCGTCGCCGCCGTGATCGCCTTCGCGCTCACGGCGGACTGGGGCCGGCTGAAGAACCAGTTCGCGCAGTGGGACCTGGTCCAGCAGATGTTCCCGGACGTCATCACGCTGGCCCTGAAGAACACCGTGCTGTACACGATGTCGGGCTTCGTCTTCGGCCTGGTGCTCGGCATGGTCGTCGCCCTGATGCGGCTGTCGCCGGTCGGGCCCTACCGCTGGCTCGCCGGCATCTACATCGAGGTCTTCCGCGGCCTGCCGGCCCTGCTGATCTTCGTCTTCGTGGGCGTCGCCGTACCGCTGGCCTTCCCCGGCACGGAGATCCCCGGCGGCACCTACGGCAAGGTGGCCCTCGCGCTCGGCCTGGTCTCCGCCGCCTACATGGCGGAGACGATCCGCGCCGGCATCCAGGCGGTGCCCAAGGGGCAGATGGAGGCGGCCCGTTCGCTGGGCTTCTCGCACGCCCGGGCCATGGTCTCCATCGTCATCCCGCAGGCGTTCCGCATCGTGATCCCGCCGCTCACCAACGAACTCGTCCTGCTCTTCAAGGACTCCTCGCTGGTGCTGTTCCTCGGCGTCACGCTGGAGGAGCGCGAACTCACCAAGTTCGGCCGCGACCTGGCGAGCCAGACCGCCAACTCCACGCCGATCCTGGTGGCGGGCCTGTGCTACCTGCTCGTGACCGTGCCGCTCGGCTTCGTCGTGCGGCGCCTGGAGGCCAAGGCCGGGGAGGCCACCAAGTGAGCACGTCCAAGACGCCGGAGATCAAGGTCGAGGGGCTGCACAAGTCCTTCGGCGACAACGAGGTGCTGCGCGGCATCGACCTGGAGATCGGCTCCGGCGAGGTCGTCTGCGTGATCGGCCCGTCCGGCTCCGGCAAGTCGACCCTGCTGCGCTGCGTGAACCTCCTGGAGGAGCCCACCAGGGGACAGGTCTTCGTCGGCGGCACCGAGGTCACGCACCCCGATGTCGACATCGACGCCGTCCGCCGCCGCATCGGCATGGTCTTCCAGCAGTTCAACCTCTTCCCGCACCTGACGGTGACCGAGAACCTGGCGCTCCCGCAGCGCCGGGTCCTTCGTCGCGACAAGGCGCAGGCGGCCCGGGTGGCCGCCGAGAACCTGCGGTGGGTGGGCCTGTCCGAGAAGGCCGACGCGTACCCGGCCTCGCTCTCCGGCGGCCAGCAGCAGCGCGTGGCGATCGCCCGGGCGCTGGCGATGGGCCCCGAGGTGATGCTCTTCGACGAGCCGACCTCGGCCCTCGACCCCGAGCTGGTCGGGGACGTGCTCGCCGTCATGCGGATGCTGGCCGACGAGGGCATGACCATGATGGTCGTCACCCATGAGATGAGCTTCGCGCGCGAGGTGGCCGACCGGGTCGTCTTCATGGACGGCGGAGTGGTCGTCGAGGAGGGCGCCCCCGCGCAGGTCATCGGCAACCCGGGCCACGAGCGCACCCGGCACTTCCTGTCCCGGCTGCTCGACCCCGCCATGGCGGACGTGGAGGAGGGCACCGCCGAGCCGGACGGTACGGGAAAGAGCCTCTAGCCAGGGCACCCGGGCCAGGAACTAGGGTGCGGGCATGAGCGATCGCACGGTGCTGCACGTGAAGGGGCGGGTGCTCGTCGGGCCCGACGACGTCCGGGACGACCTCTGGGTCGTCGGCGGGAGGATCTCGTACGAGCGCCCCGCCGGTGCCCGTGACGTCCGCACCGTGCAGGGCTGGGCGCTGCCCGGTCTGGTCGACGCGCACTGCCACGTCGGACTCGGCGCCCACGGGCCGGTGCCCGAGGACGTCGCGGAGAAGCAGGCGCTGACCGACCGGGAGGCCGGCACCCTGCTGATCCGGGACGCCGGCTCGCCCTCCGACACCCGCTGGATCGACGACCGCGAGGACCTCCCGAAGATCATCCGCGCGGGCCGGCACATCGCCCGCACGCGCCGTTACATGCGCGGCTTCGCCCACGAGATCGAACCCGGGGACCTCGTCGCGTACGTGGCCCGGGAGGCCCGCCGCGGCGACGGCTGGGTGAAGCTGGTGGGCGACTGGATCGACCGCGGGACGGGCGACCTGAGCGCCTGCTGGCCGCGGGAGGCCGTCGAGGCGGCGATCGCCGAGGCCCACCGGCTCGGCGCCCGTGTCACCGCCCACTGCTTCGCCGAGGACTCGCTGCGGGACCTGGTCGAGGCGGGCATCGACTGCATCGAGCACGCGACCGGCCTCACCGAGGACACCATCCCGCTCTTCGCGGAGCGGGGCGTCGCCATCGTCCCCACCCTCGTGAACATCGCGACCTTCCCGCAGCTCGCGGCGGGCGGCGAGGCCAAGTACCCCGACTGGTCCGCGCACATGCGACGGCTGCACGAACGGCGCTACGACACGGTGCGCGCCGCGTACGACGCGGGAATCCCGGTCTTCGTCGGCACCGACGCGGGCGGCTCGCTCGCCCACGGTCTGGTCGCGGGCGAGGTGGCCGAACTCGTGACCGCCGGCCTCCCCCCGGTGCAGGCGCTGTCCGCCACCACGTGGGGTGCCCGACGCTGGCTCGGGCGGCCGGGGCTCGACGAGGGAGCGCCCGCCGACCTGGTGGTCTACGACGAGGACCCCCGCGCGGACGTCCGCGTGCTCGCCGCCCCGCGCCGGGTGGTTCTGAACGGCCGGGTGGTCGGCTGACCCCGCACGCGGTGCCCGGTTGACGCGGCGTGACCCTCGCGCCGGCCGGCTCGTTGTGCACCCGTTTCGCACTCCGGAGGACAACCGGCGCACTCGTACACGGGCCGGTGTGCGGGGGACTGCTGGGAACAACCGTGCCGGGAGATTCGAAAAGGCGCACGGAAACCCCACGATGGAGTGAAGTGACGCCAGGTCGCTGACTGTTCACTCTCGGTGCGTAATTCTTGCCGGGTCCCAAGTCTGTTCTCCCCTGGGGGTCCCACCACCTTGAACGGCAACCAGTTCCGCATGCCCGCACGCCGTCTCGCCGCGACCGCGGCGGCCACCGCCCTGGCCGCGGGACCCGCGGTCCTCGCCGGGGCGGGCTCCGCCCACGCCACCGCCGAGCACGGCCGCGCGAGCGCCGTCGTGCTCCGCACCGGGCTCGACGTCTCCCTGCTCGACAAGTCCGTGAACCTCCCGCTCGCGGTCTCCCTGAACGAGGTCCGTGCGCCGCACAGCGCGCAGAAGACCGCGCTCACCGCCCGGTTGGACGGCGTCCAGGGCGGACGCCCGTTCAGCGTGCTGCGCGCGGACGTCGCCACGGCGGAGGCGACCGTGTCCGCCACGAAGGCCGAGGGCCGCACGAACCTCGCGCACGCCCGGCTCCACGTCCCGGGTCTGCCGCTGCTCTCCCTCATCGAGGTCGAACAGGTCACCTCCAGAGCCACCTGCGAGGCCGGCAGGAAGCCCGTGGCCACCGCGAACCTGCTCGGCGCGGTCACCGTCCTCGGCAAGAAGGTGACGCTGTCGACCGGCGGCCCCACGGAGGTCAAGGTGCCCGGCGTCGGGGAGGTCCGCCTCGACCTGTCCAGGACGCGGACCACGTCCCGTACGGCCGCCGCCTCCGCCCTCGAACTCAAGGTCTCCGTCAACCCGTTGAAGCTGAACGTCGCCGCGGTCGAGGGCACGCTGACCCTGGCGGGCGCCACCTGCGAGGCGCCGGCCGCGCCGGAGGAGGCGGCCCCGGCCCCCGACCCGGTGTCCGACGTGAAGCCGCAGGGAGCGCCGGCGGAGGCCAACCTGGCCGAGACGGGAGGCAGTTCGGTCACCCCGTACCTCGCGGGCGGCGCCGCGGTGCTGCTGGCGGCCGGGGGCGGAGGCGTGCTCCTGGCCCGGCGCGGGCGGCGCTGATGCCCGCCGGTCCCGGCCGGCGGGCGGCCCCTCACCCCCCGGCCAGCGTCACCGCCCGGTCCAGCGCCTGAAGGAAACGATTCACCGTCGCCCGGTCCCGCACCGCGAGCCGCAGCCACTCCTCGCCCAGTCCCGGGAAGGTGTCGCCGCGGCGCACGGCGAAGCCCAGGTCCCGCAGGTGACGGCGTACGGCCTCCGCCCGGGGCAGCCGCACGAGCACGAAGGAACCCTCCGCGGGCTCCACCACCCGCAGGCCGTCGGACGCGAACTCCCTGAGGCCGGCGACCAGATGGGCCCGGTCCGCGGCGATGCGATGCGCCGCGTGACCGGCCTCCGCGAGGGCCTGGGCGGACACGCACGCCTCCGCCGCCGCGAGGGCGGGTGTGGAGACCGGCCACAGCGGCTGGGCCCGCTCGAGGTCCGCGATCGTCTCCGGACCGGACAGCACGTACCCGATGCGCAGCCCCGCCAGGCCCCACGTCTTGGTGAGGCTGCGCAGCACCACGAGCCCGGGCACGTCCGTCCGCCCGGCGAGGGCCTCGCGCTCGCCGGGCACCGCGTCCATGAACGCCTCGTCGACGACCAGGGTCCGCCCCGGACGGGCCAGCCCGGCGAGGAGAGCGGCCGGATGCAGCACGGACGTCGGGTTGGTCGGATTGCCGATCACGACGAGGTCCGCGCTGTGCGGGACGGCCTCCGGATCCAGCCGGAAGCCGTCCCGCTCGCGCAGCAGGACCCGCTCGACCGTGTGCCCGGCGTCCCGGAGTGCCGCCTCCGGCTCGGTGAACTGCGGGTGCACCACCACCGGGTGACGCACTTTCAGGGCACGCGCGAGCAGCACGAAGGCCTCCGCCGCCCCGGCGGTGAGCAGCACGTGCTCGACGGGGACCCCGTGCCGCGCGGCCACCGCGGCCCGCGCGGCCCGCCCGTCCGGATAGGCGGCGAGCCCGCTGAGGGACGCGGCGATCCGCTCCCGCAGCCACCCCGGCGGGGTGTCCGCACGGACGTTCACGGCGAGATCGGTGAGGGCGGAGCCGTCGTCACGGACCTCGGCGTCCCCGTGATGGCGCAGGTCGTGCCCCGCCCCCGCCGAAGGGGCGGCACCGGGCCCGGACGCGTCCTCAGTGGGCATGGGAGTGCGAGTGCGCGTGGTCTCCGTGGTGATGGTGACCGTCGTCGTCCGGGTGGAAGTGCGGCTGCTGCGCCATGCCGACCTTGTCCTCGAAGCCGGGCAGGGCGATGCGGTAGACGCAGGAGTCGCAGTTCATCCGCAGGTCGCCCTGCACCGCCTCCCGGTAGCGCTCCATGACCAGGTCGAGCAGCTCCGGCTCGGGGCCGATGACGTCCGCCGAGCGGACCTCGACCTCGGGGTGCGCGGCCGCCCAGCCCTCGGTCTGCTGCCGCACCCGGTCCGGGAGGATCCCCGTGAACAGGAAGTACGGCAGCACGACGATCCGGCGCGCGCCCAGCTTCGCGCAGCGGTCCAGCCCGGACGGCACGTCGGGCGCCGCGAGCGACACGAACGCCGTCTCCACCCCGGCGTACCCGCGGCCCTCCCAGAGCAGCCGCGCCGCCTTGTGCACCTCCGCGTTGGCGTCCGGATCGGTCGAGCCGCGCCCGACGAGCAGCACCGTCACGTCGGCCCGGTCCTCGGGCGTACGCGTCGAGCCGTCGCCCAGCGCCTCGTCGAGCCGCCGCTCCAGCACGGCCAGCAGCGAGGGGTGCGGCCCGAGCGGCCGCCCGTACGTGTACGAGATCCCGGGGTGCCGCTCCTTCTCGCGGTTCAGGGCCGCCGGGATGTCGCCCTTGGCGTGCCCGGCGGACACCAGCATCAGCGGGACGGCGGCGAAACGGCGTACCCCTTGCTCCACGAGCTCGCCCACCGCCTCCGTGAGCGGGGGCGGCGACAGCTCGATGAAGCCGCCGGCGACGGGCAGTTCGGGATGGCGGCGCCCCAGCTCCCGCACGAAGGCACGGAAGGCCTCGGCGCCGGCCGCGTCCCGGGTGCCGTGTCCGGCGATGAGCAGGGCGGGGGGAGGGGTGGTCACGATGTCTCCTTAGCGGCCTGGACGGCCTCGGCGGTCCGAGCGGCCTCGGCGGCCGGTGGAACGGGGTGGTACAGCAGGGCGTTCAGGGCGGCCGCGGCGACCGCGGAACCGCCCTTCTCGGACACGTTGCTGACAGCGGGCAGCCCGCTCTCGCGCAACGCGGCCTTGGACTCGGCGGCGCCGACGAAACCGACGGGCAGACCGATGACGAGCGCGGGATCGGCGGGCAGCGTGAGCAGCTCCTCCAGGGCGGTCGGCGCACAGCCGACGACCCAGATCGCGCCGGGGCCGACCTCCTCCAGGGCGAGGCGTATCGCATGCGCCGAACGGGTCAGCCCGGGACCGGACGTGGCGTCCTTCAGCCGGCACACGGTGTCGCGCCGGGTGATCCCCGCCGCGACCATCTCCACGTCCACGACGACGGGGGCACCGGCGTGCAGCGCCGCGTGCGCCCTCCGCAGGACGTGCTCGTCCATGACGAGATCGTCCGCGTAGTCGAGGTCGGCCGCGGAGTGGATCACGCGCTCCACGACCGCGCGCGTCAGCGGCGGGAAGCCCGAGGTGTCCAGCCGGGCGCGCAGCCGCCGGAAGGACTCCTGCTCGATGGGGTGGACCACCCGGCTCGCGGGCGGCACCTGGCCGTTCCGGCTCACTTGGGCTCCTCCTGCCAGCGGTAGCCGCGCGGTGTCACCATGCGCCCGGCGATCTCACGCGTCGCCGTGTTGCCCACGGTCACCACGGTCATCATGTCCACCACGGCCGGGTCGAGTTCCGCGAGCGTGGTCAGACGGCTGCTCCCGTCCGGGCGTGAGGCGTTCCGTACGACACCCACCGGCGTCGACGGGTCCCGGTGCTCCGCCAGGATCGCGAGCGCCTTCGGCAACTGCCAGTCCCGGCCCCGGCTGCGGGGGTTGTAGAAGGTCACCACGATGTCGGCCTCGGCGGCGGCGCGTACCCGGCGCTCGATGACCTCCCACGGCGTGTGCAGGTCGGACAGGCTGATCGACACGTGGTCGTGCCCGAGGGGCGCGCCCAGGATCGCGGCGGCCGCGAGCGCGGCGGTCACGCCGGGCACCCCGACCACGTCGATGTCGTCGGACGCCTCGGCCAGCGCGGGCGACGCCATCGCGTACACCCCCGCGTCCCCGCTGCCGATCAGGGCGACGGTCTGCCCGCGGCGGGCCTCCGCCACCGCGGTGCGCGCCCGCTCCTCCTCGGCGCCGAGTCCCGACTCCAGGATCCGGGTGCCGGGCCGCAGCAGGTCCCGGATCTGGTCGACGTACTGGTCGAGCCCCACGAGCACGGCGGCGCCGCGCAGTTCCTCCTTCGCCCGCGGGGTGAGCAGGTCGCGCGCGCCCGGGCCGAGCCCCACCACGGCGAGACGGCCGCGTGCCACCCGGCGGGCCACGGCGCAGGTCGCCATCGCGGGCCGGCCGTCCGCCCGGACCGACTTCCGCTTGGGCACCAGGAGTTCACCCCCGCCCAGCAGGGCCGCGGCCTCCGCGACGGACGGCGTGCCGACGGCGGCGAGCGGCGCGTCGGACGGGTTCGGCACCTCGACCCCGGCCAACTCCCCGGCGTCGTACGTCACCACGGGCACCCCGAGCCGTGCGGCGGCGCCCACGATGCCGGGCTCCTCGGCCTTGGCGTCGACGGTGGCGATCTCCGCGACGGACTGCACGGACAGCCCGGCCTCGCGCAGGGTGTCCTCGACCAGGGCGAGCACCTCGTCCACGGGGGCGCCCCGGGAGGCGCCGACGCCGACGACCAGCGAAGGCGGGCGCAGGATCACCTCGTGCTCGGCGGGCCCGGCGGCGCGGTCGGTGACGCGGACCGTGTACGCGCCGTGCGTCCCCACCGGCAGCGGCGGGAGCGGCCAGGCGACCTCCGCCTCCAGCGCGACGGGCTCCCCGTCGAGCAGGGCCCGCGACACCGCCGCCACGTCGCCCTCCACCGGGAAGCCGAGCGTGTCGAGGCCGGGCAGGCCCACGGCGTCCGTCGCGGTGGTCACCACCGGTTCCGCACCCAGCAACTCGCCCACCTCGCGGGCGAGTTCGTTGGCGCCTCCGCCGTGGCCGCCGACGAGGGACACGGCGAACCGGCCCGCCTCGTCGACGCACACGATCCCCGGGTCGGACGCCTTGTCGCCCAGCAGCGGCGCGACGAGCCGCACCACCGCGCCCGTGGCCAGGAAGCACACCAGCCGGTCGCACTCCGCGAAGGCCAGCCGCACGGCGTCCCCGACGGAGCCGCCGGACCCGTCGTAGACCCGGGTACGGCCGGGCCAGGCCGCGGCGAGCCGGTCACGGGCAGCCGCCCCCGCCGCCGTCGCGGAAATCAGGCCGATCACTGAGGGACTCCTTCGGTACGGGCCGGAGGCCTGACGCCCCACAGCAGAAATACGGGATTGGTCGCGGCGAGCCGGGTGACGTCCCCGGGCAGCGGCGCGAGCCGGGAGGACTGCAGCAGGACGCCCTCGCAGTCGAACCCGGCCGCGGTGAGCGCGGCACGGACCGCCGGCACCCGGTCGAGCGCGGCCACGGCGACCACGACCGCCCGCCGGGCCCGCCGCGCGCACGCGGTGACGATGGCGGGCAGTTCGCGGCCGCCGCCCCCGACGAAGACGGCGTCCGGGTCCTCCAGGTCGGACAGCACCGTGGGCGCGGCCCCGTGCACGACCTGCACGTCCACGCCGTGCGCCGCCGCGTTGGCGCGGATGCGTTCCACCCCGTCCCGCGTCTTCTCTATCGCGGTGACGGCGGCACCGAACCGCGCGCACTCGACGGCGACCGAGCCGGACCCGGACCCCACGTCCCAGACGAGGTCGCCCAGCCGGGGGCCGAGCCGGGCCAGCGCCAGGGCCCGCACCTCGAACTTGGTGATCATCGAGTCGCGGTGCGCGAAGTCGCCCTCGGCCAGGGCCCACCCGTCGGGTCCGGCGGGCGGGCCCGCCACCGTGCGGACGGGGGCCGGGGCACGCGACTCGTCCAGGCACACGACGACGCTCACCACCGTGCCCCAGTCGCGGGCCGCGGCCTCGGCCGGCGTGACCCGCTCCACCCGCTCGTGCTCGGGATCGCCGAGACTGCTCGCCACGACCAGGACGCGCTCGCCCGAGCGGTAGGCCAGCGCGGCGCCCAGCTCGGCGGGGCCCGCGCCGGGCCCGGTCAGCACCGCCACCTTGGGCTGCGCGCGGCAGACGTTGACGGCGGTGCGCAGGTCACGCCCGTGGGCGCTCACCACCACCGCGTCGTCCCAGGTCAGCCCGAGCCGCGCGAAGGCGGTGGCGACGGACGAGACGCCCGGACCGACCGCCAGGTTCGCCGGCCCGAACCGCTCGGCCAGGACCCGCACGATCCCGAAGAACCCCGGGTCGCCCGAGGCGAGCACCACCACGGGCTGCTCGTCCCCGTACTTGTCCAGGTGCCGCTCGATCGCGTCCAGGGCGGGCGCCAGGGGCCCGAGCACGATCTGTTCCGCCGTGGCGGGCGGCCGGGCGGCCGCCAGATGCCGGCGGGCGCCCACCACGAGCCCCGCCCCGGCGAGGGCCGCCCCGGCGTCCGCGGAGAGGGCCGCTCCCGTCCCCGTACCGACGACGGTGATCACGTCGTCGCACCTCGCGCGCGCAGCGCCCGACGGGCCTCCGGGTCGGCCTTGCGGAAGCCGTGGAAGTGCCCCGGGTGGTACAGGTGCGAGCGGGTGCCGCTCGCGTCGAGCGCCGGCCCGACCAGGAAGAGCGTGTGCTTCCAGAGCTTGTGCTCCTTGACGGTCTCCTCCAGCGTGCCGATCGTGCACTTCACGACGAGCTCCTCCGGCCACGTCGCCTGGTACGCGACGACCACCGGGGTCGACGTCGGATAGCCGCCCTCCAGCAGCTCCCTCACCAGCTGCCCGCTGCGGGCGGCCGACAGGAACAGCGCCATCGTGGTCCCGTGCCGCGCGAACTCCCGCACCTCCTCGCCGGGCGGCATCGGCGTCTTGCCGCCGCCGAGCCGGGTGAGGATCACGGACTGCGCGACCTCGGGGATCGTCAGCTCACGCTGCGCGAGCGCGGCGACGGCGGAGAACGAGGAGACGCCCGGGACGATCTCCGTCTCGACCCCCAGCTCCGCGCACCGGTCCACCTGCTCCTGCGTCCCGCCCCACAGCGCCGGGTCGCCGGAGTGGATCCGCGCCACCCTCAGGCCCTCGCGGACGGCCCGCTCGTACACCGCGACGACGTCCTCCAGGGACATCGTCGCCGAGTCGAGGATCTCGGCGCCGTCGCGTGCGTGGTCGAGGACCTCCGCCTGCACCAGGCTGGCCGCCCAGATCACGATGTCCGCGTCCGCGATGGCGCGTGCGGCACGGAACGTCAACAGGTCGGCGGCGCCGGGGCCGGCACCGACGAAGGTCACCTTGCCGGTGGGGGCATCGGCCATGGGAATCGGTCCTCTCCTACAGGTGCGAGTGCTGCCGGTCTACTGCGAAAGCGGGGACGGGGGCAGCCGTCGGATGTGCGTGAACGGGGGTTGATCGGATAGCAAGGGCGTATGGCGGTCTTCGTCGCGCTCGGCGCGTTCCTGATGACGCTGGCCGGCGGCTGGACGGCACAGCGCGTGACCGACCGCCGTCACCTGGTGCTGGGCCTGGCCGGCGGCCTGATGCTCGGGGTCGTCGGCCTGGACCTGCTGCCCGAGGCGCTGGAGGCGGCGGGCGACGAGGTGTTCGGCGTGCCGGCCGCGCTGCTGCTGTTCGTGGCCGGGTTCCTGCTGGCCCATCTGGGGGAACGGCTGCTCGCGACCCGCCGGGCCGCGCACGGCGGCGAGGAACGCGACCCCCGGGCGCCCGAGGTCGGACTGACCGCGGCGGCGGCGATGGTCGCGCACAGCGCCATGGACGGCGTGGCGATCGGCGCCGCGTTCCAGGTGGGCGGCGGGATGGGGCTCGCGGTGGCGCTGGCCGTCATCGCCCACGACTTCGCGGACGGCTTCAACACGTACACGATCACGAGCTTGTACGGGAACGCCCGCCGCAAGGCGATCGCCATGCTCGTCGCGGACGCGGTGGCTCCCGTGGTCGGGGCCGCCTCGACGCTGTTCCTGACCATCCCGGAACGGGCGCTCGGCTGCTATCTCGGCCTCTTCGGCGGTGTCCTGCTCTATCTCGCCGCCGCCGAGATCCTGCCCGAGGCGCACCACGAGCATCCGGCCCGCTCGACCCTGCTGTGCACGGTGGCGGGCGCGGCCTTCATCTGGCTCGTGGTGGGCATCGCCGACTGACGGCTCGGGACGGGCCGGCCGGACCTGCCGAGGTCTCTCGCCGCGCTTCACAGCTTCCCGCCCCGTCCGCCCTCGCGCCGGGCGGGCGCGATCAGCGTGGAGAGGTACGGCAGGGCTCCGCCGTCGAGTTCGGCGGCCGGCCGGATGGACTCCTCGGGCAGCCCGAGCGCCGACCCCCACACCGCGTCGTCGAGGCGCCCGGTCTCGCGCAGCGCCGCCATGACCTCCTGAGCCTGCCGCCCGAACTTGTACGCCACGACCGTGCCGGGCCCGTGCAGCGCGTCCTTGAGGACGGCCGCCCCCGCGGTCACCGGGACCAGGGTCAGCGGCTCGGTGCCCTCGGTGAGGACGGCTCCCGAGCGGGCGGCGAGGTCCTGCATGGCGGTGATGCCGGGCACGGTCTCGACGGCCGTCCCCGGCAGCGCCTGAACGATGGTCTGCGCGAGATAGGTGAAGGTCGAGTACACGTTGGGGTCGCCGATGGTGGCGAAGGCGACGGTGCCGTGCCGCTCCAGCAACCCCGCGACCCGCTCGCCCGCCGCGTCCCAGGCGGCCTCGCGGCGTCCCCGGTCGGTCCGCTCGTTCAGCGCGAAGACGACCCGGACGACCTTCTCCTCGGGCACGTAGTGCAGGACGGTCGCCTCGGCGCGCCCCCGCTCGCCGGTGTCGAGCACGGGCACGACGACGACCTCCGCCGTCCGCAGCGCGTTGACGCCCTTGACGGTCACCAGTTCCGGGTCGCCGGGACCGACCCCGACCCCGATCAGCTTGCTGCTCATGACGCCAGGCACCTCTCCACGAACCGACGGGCGACACCGGGCTCGGACGCCCAGTGCGTGTGCAGATAACTCGCGTGCACACCTCGTTGTACGAAACCTTCGACCCGCCGTGCGGGGGCGTGCACGCCCCATGCGGGAGCCGTGCCGGCGCCGGGCTCGACGACGGTCCGGTGGAACTCGTGCCCGCGCATCCGGGTGCCGGCCGCGGCGAGCACGCTGTCGGACAGGGCGACGGCGTCCCGGTAGCCCAGGGTGAGCCGCTCGCTCATCCGGGCCGTGGCGTCCAGCACCCCGCACATGGGCTGCCCGTCCAGCTCACGGCAGAGGTACAGCAGCCCGGCGCACTCGGCGGCGACCGGCGCCCCGGCGAGCGCCAGCTCCGCGACGGCCTTGCGCAGCGGCTCGTTGGCGGACAGCTCCGGCGCGAACACCTCGGGGAAGCCCCCGCCTATCACCAACCCGCCCGTTCCCTCGGGCAGTTGCTCGTCCCGCAGCGGGTCGAAGACGACGACCTCGGCACCGGCGGCGGCCAGCAGCTCGGCGTGCTCGGCATAGGAGAAGGTGAAGGCGGGCCCACCGGCGACGGCGACCGTGCTCCTCAACCCCGGCCGGGCCGGGTCCAGTTCGTCGGGCGTTCGAGGACGAGGCCGTCCAGGAAGCGGGGGTGCGGGGGCGGCGGCATCGGTGGACGGAACGGGAAGGGGCGGAGGGGGCGAGGCAGCGAGGGCCTCGGCCGCATTCCAAGCCACCCCGGTCAACGTGGGCGCACTGCGCGCCAGCGCGAACAGGGCATCCAGGTCGCAGCCCCGGCGCACCTGCGCGGCCATCGCGGCGACCGCCTCCACCGCCCCCTCCCGCCGCTCGGCGACGGGTACCAGCCCCAGGTGCCGCGACGGCGTGTCCACCTGCGGCGTCCGCCGCAGCACCCCGAGCACGGGCACCCCGGACTCCTCCAGGGCCTCCCGGAGCAGCGCCTCGTGCCGGTCGGACCCCACCTTGTTGAGGATCACCCCGGCCAACCGGACCTCGGGATCCCAGGAGGCGAACCCGTGCACCAGCGCGGCCACCGAACGCGACTGCGACGACGCGTCGACGACCAGGACGACCGGCGCCCGCAGCAGCTTCGCGACATGGGCGGTGGACGCCAGTTCACCCTGGCCCGCCGCCCCGTCGTACAGCCCCATCACTCCCTCGACGACGGCGAGATCACAGCCGCGCGCACCGTGCGCGAAGAGCGGCGCGACCAGCTCAGCCCCGCACAGATACGCGTCGAGGTTCCGCCCCACGCGCCCGGTGGCGAGCGCGTGGTACCCGGGGTCGATGTAGTCGGGCCCCACCTTGTGCGGGGACACGGCGAGCCCCCGCGAGGCGAAGGCCGCCATCAGCCCCGTGGCCACGGTGGTCTTGCCGCTGCCCGAGGCGGGCGCGGCGACGACCAGCCGGGGGACGGACGTCACCACTCGATGCCCCTCTGACCCTTCTGGCCGGCGTCCATCGGATGCTTGACCTTGGACATGTCGGTCACGAGGTCGGCGACCTCCACCAGCTTCTCCGGGGCGTTGCGCCCGGTGATCACCACGTGCTGGGTGCCCGGCCGGTCCCGCAGCACGGAGACGACCTCGTCGGTGTCGATCCAGCCCCAGTGCATCGGGTACGCGAACTCGTCGAGGACGTACAGCCGGTAGGTCTCGGCGGCCAGGTCCCGCTTGACCTGCTCCCAGCCCTCGCGGGCCTTGTCCTCGTTGTCCATCTGAGCGTCGCGCTGGACCCAGGACCAGCCCTCGCCCATCTTGTGCCAGGCGACCGTGCCGCCCTCGCCGCTGGCGCCCAGCACCCGCAGCGCGTTCTCCTCGCCGACCTTCCACTTCGCCGACTTCACGAACTGGAACACCCCGATCGGCCAGCCCTGGTTCCAGGCCCGCAGCGCGAGCCCGAAGGCGGCCGTGGACTTGCCCTTGCCGATCCCGGTGTGCACCACGACCAGCGGACGGTTCCGTCGCTGACGGGTCGTCAGTCCGTCGTCCGGCACGACGCTCGGCTGTCCCTGCGGCATTACGCGGCCCTCCTGTTGCTTCCCTGCACGTCCCGTACGAGCCCGGCGATCGAGTCGGCCCTCAACTCGTCCAACGTCACGGCGGTGCCCTCCAGTTCACGCGCGAGCTGCCCCGCGAGTCCGAGCCGCACCGGCCCCGTCTCGCAGTCGACGACCACGCTGGCGACGGCGTCGGCCGCGAACAGCCGGGCGGCCCGCCCGGCCAGCGCCACCGGCTCGGGACCACCGGTCGCCCGGCCGTCCGTCACCACCACGACCAGCGGGCGGCGCGCCGCGTCCCGCAGCCGCTCGACCCGCAGCACGTCGTGCGCCTTGAGCAGACCGGCCGCCAGCGGTGTCCGGCCCCCCGTGGGGAGCGACTCAAGCCGCGCCGCCGCCGCGTCCACCGAGGAGGTGGGCGGCAGCGCCACGTCGGCCGCCGAACCGCGGAAGGTCACCAGCCCCACCTTGTCCCGGCGCTGGTAGGCGTCGAGCAGCAGTGACAGCACCGCGCCCTTCACGGCGCTCATCCGCTGCCGCGCCGCCATCGACCCGGAGGCGTCCACCACGAACAGGACGAGGTTGCCCTCGCGCCCCTCGCGGGTGGCCTGGCGCAGATCGTCCCGCCGTACGACGAGACCGCGCCCCGAGCGGCCGCGCGCCTTCTGGTGCGGCGCCGCCGCCTGCACGGTCGCCGCCAGATGCAGCTTGGTCAGCGTCCCCCGGGGCCGCCGCGACCCGGTCGTCCGGCCGTGCTCGGTCCGCGCCCGGGACCGCCGCCCGGCGGCGCCCTCGCCCAGCCCCGGCACGCTCAGCACCTTGGTGCGGAACGGCTCCGCGGCCCGTACGGGCTGCTGCTCCCCGGCACCGGAGGACCCCGGCTGCCCGCTCTCGCCCGCCTCCGGACGCGCGGCCCCGTCACCGCCGGCCTCCGGGCTGTCGGCCCCGTCCCGCGCCTCGTCCGGCCCGTTCTGAGGGCCGTCCTGCGGTCCGTCCTGCGGCGGACGCCCGCCGCCGGGCCCGTCCGGATCCGGATCGTCGTCGCCGTCCGTGCCGTCCCCGCCGCCGAACTCCTCCAGCGTCTCGTCGAGCTTGTCCTCGTCGAGGCCGGGGGCGTCGAACGGATTGCGCCGGCGCCGGTGCGGCAGCGCGAGCAGCGCCGCCTGCCGCACGTCCTCGGCGAGCACCTCGGTCCGGCCGGCCCACGCCGCGAGTGCGGTCGCCGTCCGCGCCATCACGATGTCGGCCCGCATCCCGTCGACCTCGAAGGCCGCGCAGGTCGCCGCGATCTGCCGCAGCGCCCCGTCACCGAGCCGGACGGACGGCAGCAGGTCACGGGCGGCCACGATCCGGGTCCGGACGGCCGACTCCTCCGCGGCCCAGCGCGCGGCGAACCCCTCGGGATCGTCGTCGTAGGCCAGCCGCCTGCGCACGACCTCCACCCGCTGGTCCGGCTCACGGGACGCGGCGACCTCGACGGTCAGCCCGAACCGGTCGAGCAACTGGGGCCGCAGTTCGCCCTCTTCGGGGTTCATGGTGCCGACGAGCAGGAAGCGGGCGGCGTGCCGCACCGAGACGCCCTCGCGCTCCACGTACGAGGCGCCCATCGCCGCCGCGTCCAGCAACAGGTCGACCAGGTGGTCGTGCAGGAGGTTGACCTCGTCGACGTACAGGATGCCTCGGTGCGCGTCGGCGAGCAGACCTGGCTCGAAGGCCTTCACGCCCTCGGACAGGGCACGCTCGATGTCCAGCGCGCCCACCAGCCGGTCCTCGGAGGCCCCGACGGGCAGTTCGACCATGCGGGCCGGCCGCGACACCCCGGGGCCCACCTCGTGCGGTCCGTCCGGGCAGGCCGGGTCGGGCGCGCCGGGCGCACACGAGAAACGGCACCCGGCGACGACGTCGACCTCCGGCATCAGGGCCGAAAGGGCGCGCACGGCGGTCGACTTGGCGGTGCCCTTCTCGCCGCGCACCAGCACGCCGCCCACCGCCGGCGAGACGGCGTTCAGCAGCAGCGCGAGCCGCAGGTCGTCCTGACCGACGACGGCCGTGAACGGGAACGGGGTACTCACTGGTCGTCGCCCTCCAGATCGCCTTCGAGCTCCAGGTAGGTGGCGCGCAGCCGCTCCAGCGTCTCCGCGTCCGGTTCGGCCCACAGGCCGCGCTCGGCCGCCTCCAGCAGCCGCTCCGTGATCCCGCGCAGGGCCCACGGGTTGGACTTCTTCATGAAGTCGCGGTTCTCCGCGTCGAAGACGTACTCCGCGCTGAGCTTCTCGTACATCCAGTCGTCGACCACCCCGGCCGTCGCGTCGTACCCGAAGAGGTAGTCGACGGTCGCCGCCATCTCGAAGGCGCCCTTGTAGCCGTGCCGCCGCATCGCCGCCATCCAGCGCGGGTTGACCACCCGGGCGCGGAACACCCGGTGCGTCTCCTCGCCGAGGGTGCGCGTCTTCACCTGGTCCGGGGTGGCGGAGTCGCCGACGTACGCCTCGGGGCTGGTCCCCGTCAGATGGCGCACCATGGCGACCATCCCGCCGTGGTACTGGAAGTAGTCGTCGGCGTCCACGAGGTCGTGCTCGCGGGTGTCGACGTTCTTCGCCGCCACGGCGATGCGCCGGAACGCGGTCTCCATGTCGCCGCGCGCCGCCCGCCCGTCCAGCCCGCGCCCGTACGCGTAGCCGCCCCACACCGCGTACACCTCGGCGAGGTCCGCGTCGGAGCGCCAGTTGCGGGCGTCGATGAGCGGCAGCAGCCCGGCACCGTACGCGCCCGGCTTGGAGCCGAAGATACGGGCCGTGGCGCGCCGCCGGTCCCCGTGCTCGGCGGTGTCCTCGTCGGCGTGCCTGCGCACGTAGTTGGCGTCCCCGGGCTCGTCCAGCTCGGCCACCGCCCGCACCGCGTCGTCGAGGAGACCGACCACGTGCGGGAACGCGTCCCGGAAGAAGCCGGAGATCCGGACGGTGACGTCGATGCGCGGCCGGCCCAGCTCGGCGAGCGGGACGATCTCGAAGCCGGTCACCCGGCGGGAGGCGTCGTCCCAGACCGGACGGCAGCCGAGCAGCGCGAGGATCTCCGCGATGTCGTCGCCCTGGGTGCGCATCGCGGACGTGCCCCAGACGGTCAGCCCGACGGACGTCGGGTACGCGCCGGTGTCCTGCAGATAGCGGGCCACCAGCGAGTCGGCGAGCGCCTGCCCGACCTCCCAGGAGAGCCGGGACGGAATCGCCTTGGGGTCGACGGAGTAGAAGTTGCGGCCGGTCGGCAGGACGTTCACCAGGCCGCGGGTCGGCGAACCCGACGGGCCCGCCGGGACGTAACCGCCGCGCAGCGCCTTGAGGATGTGCGTGATCTCGTCCGTCGTCCGGGCCAGCCGCGGCACGACCTCACGGCAGGCGAACTCCACCACCGCGACGGCGTCCGGGAGTTCGGCGCCCAGGACCTCCCGCACGAGAGGGGCGGCCTCGGACGTCACCCAGCCGCGCTCCTCCATGCCCAGCGCGATCCGGCGGCACAGCTGCTCCAGCAGGTCGACCGCGTCGGCGCCGGTCCGCGCCGGCCCCTCGACCAGGTCGGTGAGCTCGACCGGCACCTTCACCGGCGCCCCCGGTTCGGCCAGCAACTCCTTCTCGGACAGCCCGAAATGGTCCGCGAGGGACGCCCGCAGGCCCGGCAGGGCGTTGGCCTGGCCGCCCCACACCTGCGAGGCGCGCAGCACGGCGAGCACGAGGTTGACCCGCGGCTCGGCCTCCGGCCCGCCGCCCAGGATGTGCAGTCCGTCGCGGATCTGCACGTCCTTGATCTCGCACAGATAGCCGTCGATGTGCATGACGAACTCGTCGAAGGTCTCGTCGTCCGGCTGCTCGTCGACGTGCAGGTCGTGATGGAGCTCGGCGGCCTTGACCAGGGTCCAGATCTGGGCGCGCACCGCGGGCGCCTTCGTCGGGTCCAGATCGGACACCAGGGCGTACTCGTCGAGGAGTTGCTCCAGCTTCGCCAGGTCGCCGTAGGTGTCCGCGCGGGCCATCGGCGGCACCAGGTGGTCGACCACGGTGGCGTGCCCGCGCCGCTTGGCCTGCGTGCCCTCACCGGGGTCGTTGACGATGAACGGGTAGACCAGCGGGAGTTCGCCGAGCACGGCGTCGGGCGCGCAGCCGCCACTGAGCCCGAGTCCCTTGCCCGGCAGCCACTCCATCGTGCCGTGCTTGCCCATGTGCACGACCGCGTCGGCGCCGAAGGAGTTCTCCAGCCACCGGTAGGCCGCCATGTAGTGGTGCGAGGGCGGCATGTCGGGGTCGTGGTAGATCGCGATCGGGTTCTCGCCGAAGCCGCGCGGCGGCTGGATCATCACGACGACGTTCCCGAACTGCAGGCAGGCCAGCACGATGTCGTCCCCGTCGACGTACAGCGACCCCGGCGGCTCGCCCCACGCCTCCAGCATGCCCTCCCGCAGGGCGGGGTCGAGCGTGTCGAACCACGCCCGGTAGTCGGCGAGCGGCACTCGGGCGGGCGCGGCCGCCAGCTGCTCCTCGGTCAGCCACTCGACGTCGTGACCGCCGGCCTCGATGAGCCGGTGGATCAACTCGTCGCCGTTGTCCGGGTATTCGGTCAGCGCGTAACCGGCGTCCCGCAGCGCGTCGAGGACGCGGACGGCGGAGGCGGGGGTGTCGAGACCGACCGCGTTGCCGACCCGGGAGTGCTTGGTCGGGTAGGCGGTGAAGACCAGCGCGAGCTTCTTCTCCGCGTTCGGCTTGTGCTTCAGCAGCGCGTGCCGTACGGCGATCCCGGCCACCCGCGCGGCCCGCTCGGGGTCGGCGACGTACACCGGCACGTCGTCCGGGCCCTGTTCCTTGAACGAGAACGGCACGGTGATGAGCCGCCCGTCGAACTCCGGGATCGCGACCTGCATCGCCGCGTCCATGGGGGACAGGGCGGCGTCCGACGCGTCCCAGGCGGCGTGCGAGGAGGTGAGGCAGAGCCCCTGGAGCACCGGGATGTCGAGGTCGGCGAGCGCCCCGATGTCCCAGGCCTCCTCGTCACCGCCCGCCGAGGCCTCGGAGGCGTGCGCGCCGCCCGCCGCCAGCACGGTCGCGACCAGCGCGTCGGCCTTCCCGAGGATCTCGTACAGCCCCGGGTCCGCACCGCGCAGCGAACCGCAGAACACCGGAAGGGCGTTGGCGCCACGCGCCTCGATCGCGTCGCAGAGGGTGTCGACGAAGGCCGTGTTCCCGGACAGCTCGTGCGCCCGGTAGAAGAGCACACCCACCGTGGGGCGGCCGTCGGTGAGCTCCCGCTCGCCGTGCACGCCGTACTCGGCCGTCTTCCGCGGCTCCTCGAACCCCTCACCCGTGAGCAGCACGGTGTCGGAGAGGAACCGGGTGAGTTCGGTCAGGTTCTCCGGGCCGCCCTCGACGAGATAGCGCAGCGCCTCCGCGACGACACCGGCCGGCACGGACGACTCGGCCATCAACTCCGCGTCGGGCACGCTCTCCCCGCCGAGCAGCACGGTCGGGATGCCCGACGCCCGCAGCGCGGCGAGCCCCTCCTCCCAGGCCCGCTTGCCGCCCAGCAGGCGTACGACGGCGATGTCCGCGCCCGCGACGAGCACGGGCAGCTCCTCGGCGACGTCGACCCGGTTCGGATTGCCGATCCGGTACGAAGCACCGGAGGCGCGCGCCGCCAGCAGATCCGTGTCGGCGGTCGACAACAACAACACTGTGCTCATGCGGGTGCTCCCGGTGGGATGAAAGGCAGTCCTGTCGGAGCGCCCGACTCGATGAGCCGCCACAGCGCGTCCGTGTCCGCGTGTTCTTCGATCAGATCGCCGAGCAGGTCCAGCTGCTCCTCGCGCAGCGTGGCGAACGACGTGTCGTCGGCCGGCACGAAGCGGCGGCCCGCGGCGGCCGCCACCTCCCGCAGGAAGGCCCGCCGGAACCCGTCCGACTCCAGGGAGCCGTGCCAGTGCGTGCCCCAGACGGAGCCGACCCGGCAGCCGTCCAGGAAGGGGTCGCCGCCGGTGACCTCGGCGACGCCGTGGTGGATCTCGTAGCCCTCGACGGGTTCGCCGAGCGCTTCGCCGACGGGCCGCGTCAGGGTCTTCTCGCGCGCGAACCGCACGCGTACGGGCAGCAGTCCGAGCCCGTCGACATGACCGGCCCGCGACTCGACGTCGTCCTCGATGTGCTCCCCGAGCACCTGGAAACCGCCGCAGATCCCCAGCACGGGCCGGCCCTCGGCGGCCCGCCGGGCGATCGCGTCCGCCAGCCCCCGCTCCCGCAGCCACTCCAGGGCCTTCACCGTGCCCCGGGTGCCCGGTACGACGACCAGGTCCGCGTCGGCGAGCTCCTCGGCCCGGTCCACGAACCGCACGACGACCCCCGGTTCGGCGGCGAGGGCGTCGACGTCCGTGAAGTTGGACATCAGCGGGACGGCGCACACGGCCACCCGCAGGACGTCCTCGCCGACCGGCGGCGCCACCGCGGACTCCCTGACGGTCCCGCGCAGGGAGACCCGCAGCCCGTCCTCCTCGTCGATGCCGAGGCCGTGCCGGAAGGGCAGGACGCCGTACGAGGGCCGGCCGGTGAGGCCGTGCAGCATGTCGAGCCCCGGCTCCAGCAGGGAGACGTCGCCGCGGAACTTGTTCACCAGGAAGCCGGCGACGAGTTCCTGGTCCTCGGGCGACAGCAGGGCCACCGTTCCGAAGAAGGAGGCGAACACGCCCCCGCGGTCGATGTCGCCGACGACCAGCACCGGGAGCCGGGCGTTCCTGGCGATGCCCATGTTCACGATGTCGGTGCGCCGCAGATTGATCTCGGCAGGACTGCCGGCCCCCTCACAGATCACCGCGTCATACGTGCCCCGCAATGCGGCCAGGCACTCCAGCACGGTCCCGAGCAGCGACTCCTGACGGCCCCCGTGGTAGCCGCGCGCACTCATCTCGCCCACCGGCTTCCCCATGAGCACGACCTGACTGCTGCGGTCGCTGCCGGGCTTGAGCAGCACCGGGTTCATGAGCGCGGTCGGCTCGACGCGGGCCGCCTGCGCCTGCATGGCCTGCGCCCGCCCGATCTCGGCTCCCTCGCGCGTGACGAACGAATTGAGGGACATGTTCTGCGCCTTGAACGGCGCGACCTTCACACCCTGGCGCACCAGCCACCGGCAGATCCCGGCGGTCACGACGCTCTTGCCCGCGTCGGAGGTGGTGCCCGCGATCAGCAGTCCGCCACTCATGCCCCGGCCCCCCTTGTCCCGGCCTTCCCGATGAGCAGCCGCCCGGCGACGCAGACGCCCAGCGCGAGCCCGCTCACGCGTCGCGACAGCCGTACGGCCCGTTCGATGTCGTGGACCCGGACGGCGCGCCCCGCGCCGTTCAGCACGGGCCGGTGCTCGACCCTGCCGCCGTACGAGAGCGTGCCGCCCAGCCGGACCCCCAGAGCCCCCGCGAACGAGGCCTCCACGGGACCGGCGTTGGGGCTCGGGTGCCGGCCGGCGTCGGCGCGCCAGGCCCGTACCGCACCGCGCGGGTCACCCCCGGCGACGGCCGCGAGCGCGGCGGTCAGCCGGGCCCCCGGCCAGCCCGCGACGTCGTCGAGCCGGGCCGAGGCCCACCCGTAGCGGCGGTGGCGGGCGGACTTGTGCCCGACCATGGCGTCCAGCGTGTTCACGGCCCGGAACGCGACGAGGCCGGGCACGCCGCCGACGGCGCCCCAGACGAGGGCGCCCACGACGGCGTCGGAGGTGTTCTCGGCGACGGACTCGACCACGGCCCGGGCGATCCCGTCGGCGTCCAGCGCCTGCGGGTCCCGCCCGCACAGGTGGGGCAGCCGCTCGCGGGCGACGTCGACGTCCCCGGCCGCCAGCGCACCGCCGACGGCCCGGGCCTCCCGGCCCAGGGAGGTGCCCCCGACGACGGCCCAGGTGGCCGCGGCGGTCAGGGCGACGGAGGCGGTGGGGGAGGAGCGCACGCGGCGGCTCGCCAGCGCGGCGAGTCCGGCGGCACCGCCCGCGCAGACGGCGGTGTGCAGCGCGCCCCACCCGCGGTGGTCCCGCCACAGCACGCGTTCCACGGCGCCCGCGGCCCGGCCGAACGCGGCGACCGGGTGCCCGCGGCGGGGGTCGCCGAGGAGCAGGTCGCCGAGGAGGCCGGCGGCGGCGCCGTACGCGAAGACGCGATCGGCACGCACGGGGTCAGCCCGCCGTGGAGTGAAGTAGAACCCTCGTACCCAACAGGACCCGCAACGGGCAGCCGCGCATGGCGATATGTCCTCACTCAGGGTGTCCGCGCCCTGGTTCGAAGAGACCGGCGGTGAGAGTTCCTGGCTCCCGGGGACTTCCTTCCCCGGTCACAGTGGCGGGACCGCGCCGGATTCGCACCGGCTTCCTCTCCTTGCCGCCGTACTTGGCTCCGGCAGTCCACCACGGCCTCAGAACAGCCGTCAACTTGCTGTTGACCTGCGGAGGGAGAGTGTGCGAAGGCCCACACACGCGTGGGGTGCGGGACGGTGATCCGTCCCGCACCCCACGTGAAGTGATGCCGTGTTGTTCGGTGTTTGCCGGTTCTGTCCGACCGTCAGGCGACGATCAGGTAGATCCCGTACGCCACCGCCGCTGCGCAGGCGGCGAAGCAGGCGTACGCGCCGGTGACCGCCAGGGCGGCGGAACCGCCCTGCGCCGTTGCCGACTCGCGCTTGGAGAGGCCGACGATGCCCAGGGTGAAGAGGCCGACGAGGGCCACGGTGACCACGAGGCTGACTCCGAAGACGGAGCCGAGGGCTGCCCAGTCGATGTGCATGCTGTTCGTTCCTTAGACCGTGGCCGGGCGGGTGGGCTCGGTGGAGGGGCCGGGGTCCGGGGCCGGGATGGTGGCCGCCAGAGCGAGGTCGGCCGTGGCGACCGGACCGGCCGGCGGCGGGGTGACCGCGGCGATCGCGGTGGTCACGACGCCCGCGGGCTCGGCGTCGGCCTCGTTCACGTTGTCCATGGTGACCGGCTGGCGGCGGGAGAGCGTCCAGATGACACCCGCGCCGGCGACGAGCAGCACGCCCGTCGCGACGATGCCCCAGGTGCCCTGCTGGGTGAGGAACTCGGCGCCGGCGCCGACGAGGCCGGCGGCCGGCAGGGTCAGGCCCCAGGCGACGAACATCCGGGTCGCGGTCGACCAGCGGACGACTCCGCCCTTGCGGCCGAGGCCCGAGCCCATGACCGCGCCGGAGCAGGACTGGGTGGTGGAGAGCGAGAAGCCCAGGTGCGAGGAGGCCAGGATGACCGTGGCGGCGCTGGTCTGGGCGGCGAAGCCCTGCGGCGGCGCGAGGTCGGTGAGGCCCTTGCCCATGGTGCGGATGATGCGCCAGCCGCCCAGGTAGGTGCCGAGCGCGATGGCCATGCCGGCCGACACGATGACCCAGGTGGGAGGGTTGGAACCCGGCGCGAGCACGCCGCCGGTGACCAGGGCGAGGGTGATGATGCCCATCGTCTTCTGCGCGTCGTTCGTGCCGTGGGCGAGCGAGACCAGGCCAGCCGAGGCGATCTGGCCGGCGCGGTAGCCCTTGGCCGTCGCCTTCTCGTCGGCGCGGTTGCCGATCTTGTACGTCAGGCGGGTCGCCAGCATCGCGGCGAGACCGGCCACGATCGGCGCGGCGACCGCGGGGATGAGGACCTTGGTGACGACGGTCGAGCCGTTCACCGACGACCAGCCGGCCGACATGACCGCGGCGCCGATGAGGCCGCCGAAGAGTGCGTGGGAGGAGCTGGAGGGCAGACCCAGGAGCCAGGTCAGCAGATTCCACAGGATGGCGCCGACGAGCGCCGCGAATATGACCTCGGTGCGGATGCCCTCTTCGTTGATGATGCCGCCGGAGATCGTCTTGGCGACCTCCACCGAGAGGAAGGCGCCGACGAGGTTCAGCGCGGCGGACATCGCCACCGCCGTCTTGGGCTTCAGAGCGCCGGTCGAGATGGTCGTCGCCATCGCGTTGGCAGTGTCGTGGAAACCGTTCGTGAAATCGAACACGAGAGCGGTAACGATCACGATCCCGAGGAGAAGCGTGATGTGTTCCATTTACCCAGGCTTCTGTTGGACGTCAGTGGCAAGTGGAAGGTAGGCAACCAGGGTGAACGGAAGATGAACTGGGGCGGGCGGAGCGGTGACCCGATCGGCGTGCCGCCCTTCCGCTTGTGTGGAAGTGGCGTGCGCGAGGCCGGAACGGAGGCGGAATCCCGGGCTTCGCTAGCCCCTCGCGAACGCCCGCAGACCGCCCGGGGAGCCGTTGAAGAGATTCTGGTCACCCGGCAGCCCGCCGCCGTTGTCGTACTGCCAGAACATCCAGTGGCGCCAGCCGGCCGGCAGCGGGCCCGGGTCCGCCGCGTCGTAGCGCGCGATCCACAGCGGGTGATCGGCGGCGAAGGCCGCGCTGGACCCGGTGCAGTGGTTCCACCAGTGGGTGGTCGTGTAGATCACCGGTCGGCGCCCGGTCTCCCGCCGAACCGTGTCGCTGAACGCCCTGAGCCACGTCACCATCCCGGACGGGCTCAGGCCGTAGCACCGCTGCCCGTACGGGTTGTACTCGATGTCGAGCGCGGGCGGCAGCGTCCGGCCGTCCGCGCGCCAGGCGCCGCCGCTGCGCACGAAGAACGCCGCCTGCTGCGCTCCGGAGGACCTGTCCGGCAGCGCGAAGTGGTAGGCGCCGCGGAGCAGTCCCGCGGCCCGCGAGCCGTTGTACTGGCTGCCGAAGTACGGGTTCCGGTACGTGGTCGACTCCGTCGCCTTCACGTAGACGAACCTGGCGCCCTCGGTCCGCGCGGCCGGCCAGTCGACGTTCTTCTGGTGCGAGGAGACGTCGTGCCCCCGTGGCCGGGCCGCGGCCGAGACCGGCGCCCCGGCGGCCAGGGCCGCGGCGACGGCGAGCGCCGCCACGGACACCGCGACGGCGCGTGCGCGGCGACCGTGCGGCGGGCGAACACGGGCCATGCTTCTCCCGAGCGGCTGCGCACACGACAAATCTCCGAGAGGCTACTGCAATTTCACCGCCGCTTTGACCACTCGTGTCCGGTTCGCGACAGTGCGTGATGCGCGCAGGCCCGCCCGCCTGCTTCCGACGCGGGCCGCGTCGGGCCCCGGACCGCCGCCGCCCGTTGCGCCGCCGAGAGCGCCCCGCCTGGCAGGATCACGCCATGGCTGAGCAGCGGTGGGACACAGCGGACGACCGGTCGGGACGCGACGAGGGGACGGGCGCGGAACTGGGGGAGGCCTGGAGCGAGCTCGTGGCGACGGCCCGACGCACCGTGGCCGACGGCCTGGTGGTCGGCACGTCGGGCAACGTGTCGGTGCGCGTCGGAGACATCGTCCTCGTCACTCCCACGGGGGTGCCTTACGAGAGGCTGACGCCCGCCGACCTCGTCGGTGTCGATCTCGACGGGCGCCGGGTGCGCGGGGCGCTGCGGCCGACGAGCGAGCTGCCGATGCATCTCGCGATCTACCGCACCACCGACGCGCGCGCCGTCGTGCACACCCACGCGGTGCACGCGACGGCCGTCTCGACGCTCGTCCGAGAACTGCCGCTGATCCACTACATGTCCGGCGCGCTCGGCGGACCCGTCCGGGTCGCCCCGTACGCCACGTACGGCACCGAGGATCTGGCCCGGAACATGCTCCACGCCCTCGCCGACCGCTCGGCCTGCCTCCTGCAGAACCACGGCACGGTCGCGTACGGCGCCGATCTCGCCCAGGCCTACGACCGCACCGCCCAGCTGGAGTGGATGTGCCGCGTCTGGCTCACGGCGTCCTCCGTCCCCGGCCGCACCCCCACGCTCCTCACCCCCGCCCAGGCCGCCGAAGCCACCACCCGCCTCTCCCACTACGGCCAACCCCACTGAGCCCCCCCGGGGGGCCACGCCTCACCCGAGGTGCCGAACCGCCCTCCGCCGGGCCGGGGCAGCAGGCGCGGCCCCGGTGCGGCGGGGTCTCCCTCGTCCGCCGCACAGGGCCTGTGCGGCGGGGTCTTCTTTTCCGCCGCAGCGGCGCCTGGCCGAAGCGAACCCACCCGGCGGTGCCGAACCGCCCTCCGGTGGAGGTCCCATCCAGGGCGGCAAACACCCCCCGGCGCGGCGGGGTTTTCCTTTCCGCCGCAGCGGCGCCCGGCCGAGGCGAACCCACCCGGCGGTGCCGAACCGCCCTCCGGCAGAGGTCCCGTCCAGGGCGGCAAACACCCCCCGGCGCGGCGGGGTCTTCTTTTCCGCCGCAGCGGCGCCCGGCCGAGGCGAACCTTCCCGGCGGTGCCGAACCGCCCTCCGGCGGGGCCCCGTGCCGGGACTGTCCGCCCGGGCAGGGCGGCAGGGCAGACCCCGTGCGGCGGGGTCTTGTTTTCCGCCGCAGCGGCGCCCGGCCGAGGCGAACCTTCCCGGCGGTGCCGAACCGCCCCCGGGGCGGACGCTCAGCCCCGAGGAGCGGGAACCTTCCGCCCCGGGGAACGGGACCCTCCGGCCGCGCAGCACGGCACGTGCCCCCGACGGCGACGGGAAACGCCGCCCCCGCCCGCTGGCCGAGAGCGGGCTCCCCCGGGAGACTGGACCGGTGCGCACTGTCAAAGCGACGGCCGCCGCCGTCACCGTTGCCCTCGCCGCCGGCGCGGCCTCCGTCGCCGCCGGCCGGTTCGCCAGCGATGCCGCGCTGAAGGCCCCGCCGGGCCGGCCCCTGCCCTCCGAACCCCGCCTCACCGTGCACTCCACGGCCGCGGGCCAGATCGCCCTCACCCGGGCCTTCGCCTCGCTGCGGCCGGGCACGTACGGGCTCAGCGGCGACGGCTCCCACGCGGTCGTCGGCCCCGTCCTGGACTCCGCCCCGCACCCCGCCGACACGGTCGTACGCCGGCTGGAACGCGTCACCCACGGCTCCCTGGAGCCCGGCGACAAGGTGTGGCTGACCCCGAACATCCACGTGGGCGACCCGGGCGGCGCGCTCGGCCTGGAGCTCGCCGACGTCGACATCCCCGGCGAGCTCGGCGCACTGCCCGCCTGGTTCCTGCCCGGCGCCCGCGAGACATGGGTGATCACCGTCCACGGCCTGGGCACCACCCGCGAACACCCGATGAACGTCATGCCGTTCCTGCAGCGCCAGCTCTTCCCGGTGCTCGACCTCGCCTACCGCGGCGACCTCGGCGCACCCCGGCCGCAGGACGGGCTGAACCACCTCGGCGAGACCGAGTGGCGCGATCTGGACGCCGCGATCCGCTACGCCGTGCGCTACGGGGCCGAACACGTCGTCCTGTACGGCTGGTCGACGGGTGCCACCATGGCCCTGCACGCGGCAGCGCACTCCGCGCTGCGCGACCGCATCTCCGGTCTGATCCTGGACTCGCCGGTGCTCGACTGGGAGACGACGCTGCGCGCCCTGGCCACGGCCCGGCGCACGCCGGCCGCCCTGCTGCCCCTCGCGGTCCGCGCCGCCCAGGGACGCACGAGCCTGCACGGCGACCGCATCCGCGAGGTCGCCGACCCCGATCGGCTCAAGGTCCCGGTCCTGCTGCTGCACGGCCCCGACGACGTCATCGCCCCCTGGGGACCCTCCCGCCGGTTCGCACAGCGCCGGCCCGGCCTGGTCACCCTGCACACCGTCCGGCACGCCCCGCACGGCGCCATGTGGAACGCCGACCCGGCCGACTACGAGGAGGCGCTCCGCCGCTTCCTCACGCCCCTGATGTAGCGCGGCCCGCCGGGGGAGCCCCCTGAGGCAGGCCGCATCCCCCGGCAGGAAAACCGTGCGGCACGGCTCCGCACCCTTCCGTTTGGCCCCGTGCAACAGTCCGCGCACGGGTCCCGCGCACTCCCCGGAGCCCCACGCGGTGACCTCCCCGAAAGCCCGCCGGGGCATTCCGTTTGGGTTTTCGGACTGTCAACCGGAAGACTGCACCTGTGACGTCCCGTAACCCGCGCGACTCCAGGCTCCGACTCGTCCGCCCGCGGCCCCTCGCCGCCGCCCCCCGAGCGGTGAACCAGCGCCGCTCACGCCGCCCCGCACCCCGGCCGCCCGAGGGCACGCCGGCGCCCGCGGAACTCGCCCGTATGGCGCGTGCCGGCCTGGCCGGCGCGGCCCGCGTCGCCCGCTGGGCCGACGCCGCGCTCCATCCCGGACGCGACGGCGCCACCCCCGACGGCAAGGGCACCCTCTCCGAGGCCACCGCGGAACGGGCCGCGGCCGAGCTGGGACTGACCCCGGCTCAGGTCCGGGCCGACTGGGACACCGCACGCCTCGCGGGCCTTGTCGAGGTGCACGGCAACAGCGCGCGCCCCGGCTGGCGCCTGCGTGCCTGGAACCGCGACGACAGCGCCGTTCTGCGCGGCTGGGTCGCCCTCTTCGACGCCTGGTCGCTGGCGTACCCGGAACCGGCGAACCGGGAGCCGGCCGCCGTCGCCGAAGTCGTCTCCGCGATGCCCCAGGTGCTCTCCTTCCTCCAGCTCTCCGCCGGACCCGTCGACGTGGCGCAGCTCCTGGACCTGCTCGAACAGCGCGTCACCGAACTGCGCACCGAGCGCTGCGAGATCCCGTACGGCCCCCGGCCCGAACCGGTGGCGGAGACCGAGATCGCGGACACCCCGCTGGCGCCCCTCCTCGACTGGGCCCTGCACGCGCTCGCCTCCGTGGGAGCGCTCACCTGCGCCGACGGGCAGGCCACGCTCACCCCGCTCGGCAGCTGGGCGGTCTGGGTCAAGCTGGAGCAGATCTGCGTGGCCGCGCAGAGCCCGGCGGGGAACATCGAGCAGTCCGCCGAGGACATGCTCCGCGGCTGCGCCCAGCTGCGCCCCAACGCGGCCCGCGCCGAGTACCGCGCCTGGCTCGCCGCCCGCCCCGTCGGCAGCGCCGTCACCGAGCTCCTCGACGCCGCCCGCGGTGAGGACGCCCTGCTGCGCGGTCTCGCCTTCGAGGCCCTGCGGGTGGTCGGCGCCCCGGCGGAGCCCGACGTCCGCGCCGTCGCCGACGAGACGCCGCTGCGGCCCTACGCCCTGCTGTGGCTCGCCGAGCACGACGGCCACGACCCCGAGGACGCCCACGAGGTGCTCACCCGCGAGGAGGCCACCTGGCTGTGGGTGGACACGGCCGCCGCCGTCGCCGACCACGGTGAAGCCCCGCTCCTGGTACGGCACTTGGAGTCCGCCGTACAGCCCACCGTGCCGGCGCTGCTCGACGAGGTGCGCGCGGTCGGGCACCCCCGCACCGTGCAGGTGCTGGTCGCGCTCGCCGCGGCGCACCCGGACCCCGCGCTCGCCAAGGCCGTCCGCCGGGCAGCCTTCCAGGTGCACACCGGCGGAAGCTGACGGGAGCTACGCCCCGGTCTCCGGCGCGTACGTTCCGAAGCTCCAGATGTTGCCCTCCAGGTCACGGGCCATGTAGTCGCGGGACCCGTAGTCCTGATCGGTCGGGGGCATCAGGATCTCCGCGCCGTGGTCCAGGGCCTGCTGGTGGTGGGCGTCGACGTCGTCCACCACCACGTACACCCCCGCCGGGCCGGCGCCCTTCATGGCCGTGTCGAAGACGCCGCCGCGGCCCTTGGAACCGAGCATCACCGCGCCGTTGCCCTGGACCAGCTCGGCGTGCATCACCGCGCCGTCCTCGCCCTCGTACACCGACAGCTCGGTGAAGCCGAAGGCCTCCGTCAGCTGCCTGATCGCCGCCTTCGCGTCCGCGTACAGCAGGGTCGGGTAGATGCTCGGGCGACCGTCGTCGGTGCCTGCCATGCCGACCACTCCCTCTCGTCTCGGGGCCGTATGTGACCTGTCCCACAGTGTGGCACCGCCCACCGACAACGCCCCGCCGAGCCGCGCCGCCCCCGGCACTCCGGGCGTCTCAGCGGAACGTGTCGCACCGTGCCATGTCGCCGGTGCGGTAGCCCTGCCGGAACCACTGCTGGCGCTGCTCCGCCGAGCCGTGGGTCCACGACTCCGGGCTCACCCGGCCCTGGAACCTCTCCTGGATCCGGTCGTCGCCGACGGCCGCCGCCGCGTCCAGCCCGTCGCGGATGTCCTCGGCGGTCAACCGGGTGATCAGCGGCCGTCCCGTCGACTCGTCCTCGGCGGTGGTCGCGTGGTGCGCCCACACGCCGGCGTAGCAGTCGGCCTGCAGCTCCACCCGTACCGCGTTGCTGTTCGCACCGGTGCGTCCGTCCTGCGACCGTTCCAGCGTGCCCGTCAGGTCCTGCACGTGATGCCCGTACTCGTGGGCCACCACGTACGCCTGCGCGAACGGTCCGCCGCCGGCGCCGAACCGCGTCCGCAGGTCCCCGAAGAAGTCCAGGTCCAGGTAGACCTTGCGGTCGCCGGGGCAGTAGAAGGGCCCGACCGCGGAGGTCGCGGTCCCGCACGCCGTGCCGACCCGCTCGCTGAAGACCATCGTCGGCGCCGAGGTGTACCTGCCGCCGCGGCGCTCGAACTCCTGCTCCCAGTAGTCCTGGACGCTGTTGACGACCGCGACCACGCGGCAGTCCTCCCTGGCGTTCGCGTCCCGTCCCGTGCGGCAGTTCTCGCGGACCTGGGAGAGCGAGGACGCGGTCGCCGTCGGCGTGTCACCGTCCGAGGAGAGCCCCAGCTGGTCCGGCCCCACCCCGAAGAACAGCCCCAGCAGGAGCACGACCAGGCCGGCGACGCCGCCCCCGACGGTCGCCCGGCCACCGGGGATCCGACTCCCGCGCACGTCCTGCACCTCGGACGTGTCCAGGCCGGCGTCGTCGTCGAACTGCATGGGCGCTCCACCCTCTGCGTACGTCGTTCCGTGGCAGCCATCCTTCGACGGCACCCTGTCCACAGCGCCGGACGGACGTCCGAACGGGCGACCCCCGCCCACCCGTCCGCCGTGTCCCGGCGCCGCCCCACCCGGTCCCGCCTACGCTCTGCGCCTGATCCGTGGGCCGGGGCGATCGCAGGGGGACAAGGGTGGTCGTACTGCCGACCGGGCACGCCGGGCCGGATCCGGCGGCCCCGTGCGCGGGGCCCGCCACCGTTCCCGCCCGGGCGACCGAGACGGCCCGTCCCCGGTACCCCGGACGGGTTCCCCGAACCCTCCGCCGCTTCCTACCGGCCGCCCTCGCCCTCCTGCTGGCGGCCCCGCTCCTGGCCGCGGTCCACCGGGTCCGCCCGGCCCCCTACGGGGACCACCTCACCCGCCACGCGCGCGTGGCGGACCCGGCACGGATCCGGCTGCGGACCGGCGGTCACGCCGTCGAGGCCTACGACGCGCGGACCCGCCGCCCCCTCTGGAGCCACACCCGGGACGGGCGGCGTCCGCTGGCCGTGCTCCACGCGCGTGTGCACGCGCTCGCCCTCTGGGACGACGGGCTGGTCACCGACACGATGCCCGGCGGCGGCAGGGTCCGCTGGCACCGGGCCCTGCCCGGGGCCGCCCGCTGGCTCGCCGCGCACGGGGGAGGGGGCGTGCTGGAAACACTCGACCCGGGAGCCCGCATGCTCGCCGTGATCACCCCCGACCGCATCGCCGCCTACCGCACCGCAGACGGCGATCTGCGCTGGACGCTGCCCGCCCGGCCGGGCTGCGCCTTCGCACCCGGGCGGGCCGCCCACCGCGGCGGAACGCTCCTGCTCGCGCAGCCGTGCGGCTCGGACAGCGCCTGGACCGCCCAGATCGTCGCCGTGGACGACCTCGGCCGGGTCACCCCCGCCAGGACGCCGCTGGGCAACGGGCGCCTGGGCGCCGCGCACCCGCACCCGGAGAGCGCCGCGCACCCGCACACAGAAAAAGTGGTTGCACGGTCCCGTTAGACTTGGCCCATGGCCATTCTCCTCGCGCATTAGACGGCGGGAACGTCATCAGCCGTCCAGTCCGTCACCCACCCCGCCCAGGAGTCTGTCCGTGATCTCCGCCTCCGGTATCGAGCTGCGCGCCGGCGCCCGTGTCCTCATCGAGTCCGCCACCTTCCGCATCACCAAGGGCGACCGCATCGGCCTGGTCGGCCGCAACGGCGCGGGCAAGACCACCCTCACCAAGGTCCTCGCGGGACAGGGCGTCCCCGCCGCGGGCACCGTCACCCGCTCCGGCGAGGTCGGCTATCTCCCGCAGGACCCGCGCACCGGCGACCTCGACGTGCTCGCGCGCGACCGGGTCCTCTCCGCCCGCGGCCTGGACACCCTGATCCGCAAGATGCGGGAGAACGAACAGCGCATCGCCAACGGCTCGGGTGCCACCCGCGAGAAGGCCCTGCGGCAGTACGAGCGCCAGGAGACGGAGTTCCTCACCAAGGGCGGGTACTCCGCCGAGGCCGAGGCCGCCACCATCGCCGCCGCGCTGAATCTGCCCGACCGCGTGCTCGGCCAGCCCCTGCACACGCTCTCCGGTGGTCAGCGCCGCCGTATCGAACTGGCCCGCATCCTGTTCTCGGACGCGGACACGCTGCTCCTCGACGAGCCGACGAACCACCTCGACGCCGACTCCATCGTCTGGCTGCGCGACTACCTGAAGACGTACCGCGGCGGCTTCATCGTGATCTCCCACGACGTCGACCTCGTCGAGACCGTCGTCAACAAGGTGTTCTACCTGGACGCCAACCGCGCCCAGATCGACGTCTACAACATGGGCTGGAAGCTCTACCAGCAGCAGCGCGAGGCCGACGAGAAGCGCCGCAAGCGGGAGCGGCAGAACGCCGAGAAGAAGGCGTCCGCGCTGCACTCGCAGGCCGACAAGATGCGCGCCAAGGCGACCAAGACGGTGGCCGCGCAGAACATGGCCCGCCGTGCCGACAAGCTGCTCGCGGGCCTGGAGGCCGAGCGTAAGTCCGACAAGGTCGCCAAGCTCCGCTTCCCGGAGCCGGCGCCCTGCGGCAAGACCCCGCTGATGGCCGAGGGCCTGTCGAAGTCCTACGGATCGCTGGAGATCTTCACCGACGTCGACCTCGCCATCGACAAGGGCTCGCGGGTGGTCATCCTCGGTCTGAACGGTGCCGGCAAGACGACGCTCCTGCGGCTCCTGGGGGGCGCCGAGAAGCCCGACACCGGCCAGGTCATAGAGGGCCACGGCCTCAAGCTCGGCTACTACGCGCAGGAGCACGAGACCCTCGACCCCGAGCGCACGGTCCTGGAGAACATGCGCTCCGCCGCCCCCGACCTCGACCTGGTCGAGGTCCGCAAGACCCTCGGCTCGTTCCTGTTCTCCGGTGACGACGTCGACAAGCCGGCCGGCGTGCTCTCCGGCGGCGAGAAGACCCGTCTTGCGCTGGCCACCCTGGTGGTCTCCTCCGCGAACGTCCTCCTCCTGGACGAGCCGACGAACAACCTCGACCCGGCCAGCCGCGAGGAGATCCTCGGCGCGCTGCGCACGTACAAGGGCGCCGTGGTCCTCGTCACCCACGACGAGGGTGCCGTCGAGGCGCTGCAGCCGGAGCGGATCATCCTGCTCCCGGACGGGGTCGAGGACCTGTGGGGCGCCGACTACGCGGATCTGGTCGCCCTGGCATAACGCCCGGCCCGGGCGCCGGAGGGCGCCGGCCGAGCTTGATCGAATGACTGATCCACAGCGTCTGGATCATTCGGCCGATCCGTGATCCATCATCTGTGTGAGATCTCCTCATACCGAGGTGTGTCCTACATCGATTTCACGGCCGAGCCCCCGGTACCCGGGGGCTCGGCCGTCTCGCGTCGCTGACCTGCTGCTTCGTCGATGAACCCGTTCGGCGGCAGGGAACCGAACGGGCGGAAGCCTGAATTCCACTCGTGGGGACCGGCTCCTGTCGTCAAAACCTTGTCTTACGGACCTTGCCGAATGGGTGGCCATGAAGCCCGGAAGGGGTGATCATGAGAAGTCCAGAGCGCACTTCCCATGAGGAGGCACGGGTGGCCGAGACTCTGAAGAAGGGCAGCCGGGTGACCGGCGCCGCGCGCGACAAGCTCGCGGCAGACCTGAAGAAGAAGTACGACTCCGGTGCGAGCATCCGAGCGCTGGCCGAAGAAACCGGTCGGTCGTATGGGTTCGTGCACCGGATGCTCAGCGAGTCGGGCGTCACGCTCCGCGGACGTGGCGGTGCGACGCGGGGCAAGAAGGCCGCTTCGGCCTGAGGCCGGGCGTCCCCATCGGCTTCGGTGGTGGCCACCCGGTCGGTCGGTTGATCGACCGGGTGGTTACTGTGCAGTCACTTAAGGATGCCGTCGTATGGCATCCTCTGTGACCGCACTCATCGGAGGCTCGCCATGGCTTCGCTCGACCCGGTACTCGACAAGGACGGCGTACGGCTCACCGTCGACGAGGCAGTCGCCACGGTGACGCTGACCAATCCGGCCAAGCGCAACGCCCAGAGTCCTGCGCTGTGGCGGGCGTTGACGCAGGCCGGCAGGTCGCTGCCGGGCACCGTCCGTGTCGTCGTGCTGCGCGCCGAGGGCAAGTCCTTCTCCGCGGGGCTCGACCGACAGGCGTTCACGCCCGAGGGCTTCGACGGCGAGCCGTCGTTCATCGACCTCGCGCGGGGATCCGATGCCGAGCTCGACGCGACCATCGCCGAGTACCAGGAGGCGTTCACCTGGTGGCGGCGCAGCGACCTCGTGTCCATCGCCGCCGTGCAGGGGCACGCCATCGGTGCGGGCTTCCAGCTTGCCCTCGCCTGTGACCTGCGCGTCGTCGCCGACGACGTGCAGTTCGCCATGCGCGAGACCAGCCTGGGACTTGTGCCGGACCTCACGGGGACCCACCCGCTGGTCAGCCTCGTGGGCTACGCCCGCGCGCTCGAGATCTGCGCCACCGGTCGCTTCGTGTCGGCCGAGGAGGCCGAGCGCACCGGTCTCGCCAACCTCTCGGTGCCCGCCGAGCAGCTCGACGCCGCGGTCCAGGACCTGGCCGGCGCACTGCTGGCGGCGCCGCGCGACGCCGTGGTGGAGACCAAGGCACTGCTGCGCGGAGCGCAGGACCGCTCCTACGAGGAGCAGCGCACCGCCGAGCGCGCGGCGCAGGCCCGCCGGCTGCGGGACCTCGCCGGAGTGGGCGACTAGCACCCGTCCGTCCGTCCGGACGGGACGGGCCGTCGTCCCCGGCCCGTCGACGCGGCGAGCGTTTCAGTCCGCCGCCGTGACCAGCACCGCCACCGAAGGGCGGTCGGGCAGGGCCTCCGTCACCGCGGCGCGCACGGCGCGGGCGGTGTCGAGGGCCCGCGCGTCCGCCGTCACCGCGATCTCGACCCGGGCATGGCGCCGCGGCAGGGCGGCGCCCCCGCCCCCGACGTCACCCGTTCGGTCCTCGATGTGCACCGGACGGCCCAGGACGTCCGTCAGCCGGGACACTCCCGGGACGGCGAGCGCGGCGGCCGCGGCCCGGGACTCCTCCTCGCCCCCGGCCGGCTCGGCCGGGGGCCGCCCGTCGTCGGCACGCGCGGAGGGCGGCTCCCCGTCCGCCAGCAGTCCCGTCACCCGCAGGTCCACCTCGGCGACCCGCAGGCCCAGCCGTTCCGTCGCCGCCGCCAGCAGGGCCGCCCGGAGCCGGGCCGCCGTGGTCGGGAGGGGCTCGGCCCCGGGCGCCGTGGGGTCCGCCGAAGCCAGGAACTCCGCGTCCACGCGGAGCGGCCCGGGCGGCAGGGCACTGGGCGGCGCCGGCACGGCGGCCTCGTACTCCCGCTCCGGGTCGGCGAGCGCGATCCGGAGCGAGCCCAGGCGGATGCCTCCGACCGGGAGCGCCGCCCGCCGCAGCACCGACTCGGCCGCCGCCTCCGTGATCCAGGCTCCGTCGCGCGCGCTGCCCAGCGGCAGCAGCCGACCGAGCCGGAGCTGATTCCGTACCGCCTGCGTCCATCGGTCAGCCGTCATTGCTCCAGCCTGCCGCATCCCTGGCGCGAGATGGCGCAACCCCGCTTACCGTGGGTGAAGAAGGACGAACGAAAGGGACAAAGGGCGATGACCGACATGACCGAGCGGAACCGGCCGGACAGCCCCGAGAGCGAGCGGGAGTCCGCAGGCGGCGCGCAGACGCGCAAGACGAGTGTGACCAAGCGGGGCGGCGGGGACCCGGGGGGCCGGGGCCGCACCACCATCGCCGACGGTGTGGTGGAGAAGATCGCCGGGATGGCCGCGCGTGACGTGCTCGGCGTGCACGCCATGGGCAGCGGGATGAGCCGGACCTTCGGTGCCATGCGTGACCGGGTGCCCGGCGGCGGCCAGAAGTCCGTGACACGCGGCGTCAAGGCCGAGGTCGGCGAGGTGCAGACGGCGCTCGACCTGGAGATCGTGGTCGAGTACGGCGTGTCGATCGCGGACGTGGCGCGCGACGTACGGGAGAACGTGGTCGCGGCCGTCGAGCGCATGACCGGGCTTGAGGTCGTCGAGGTCAACATCGCCGTCAGCGACGTGAAACTGCCGGACGAGGAGGACGAGGAGCCGGAGTCACGGCTGCAGTGACCACCGGCCGGCCGGACTGTTGAGGAGCGCACATGAGCTTGGCCGTGATCGGCATGATCGCCGGCATGGCGCTGGGCTTCGCCGGGTACTTCGGCGGGTTCGGAGCCTTTCTCCTGGTGGCGGCCCTGGGGGCCGTCGGATTCGTCGTCGGGAGGTTCCTGGAGGGCGACCTCGACATGAGTGACTTCTTCCGCAGCCGCGACGACCGGCGGCGGTGACGCGTGCCGCCTCAGCCTGACCGGAGTGGTGAGACACGGCAGTCCGTGCGGACCGTGGCGGCGGCCGAACGGGGCGCCACCAGGATCGCCGACCGAGTCGTCGCGAAGATCGCCTCACAGGCGGCCCGGGAAGCGCTCGACGCCCCGACCGCCGACGCCGGACACCCGCACGCCTCGGTCGCCGTGCACCACGGGGCCGCCCGCGTCAGCCTCAGCCTCGAACTCGACTACCCCTCCGACATCGGCGGCCGGTGCCGGGAGGTGCGTCGTCATGTCGCCCAGCGGGTAAAGGAATTGGCGGGACTGGAGGTGCCGGAGGTGGCCGTACACGTGGAGCGGCTGCACCTGGCGCAGGCGCACCGAGCGGCACAGGGGAGGACGCAGTGAGCGAACCCCGGCACGACGAGGACTCCTCCGGCGGCAGCACCCGACGGCTGCCCGTCCTGGAAAAGGGGACCGAGGAGGGCGGGGACGGCGGACTCGGCCAGTCCTCCTCCGCGGCCGCCTACGAACCACTGCCCGCCGTCGACGACGGGGGCGCCCGGGCCGGCCGTTTCTGGTCCGCCCGCCGGGTGCCCGCCGCGATCGTCGCGCTGCTCGTGTTCGCCGGCGCGGGCCTGCTCCTCTACGACGTGGTGGCCGTCCGCGCCGACCGCCCGGCCATGCAGTGGCGCAAGACCCTGGCCCGCGAGCTCGCCGAACGGCCCCTCGACGACACCTGGGTGCTCGTGGGCGCCGGGGTCGCCGCGGCCCTCGGGCTCTGGCTGCTCCTGCTCGCCCTGACCCCGGGGCTGCGCGACGTGCTGCCGATGCGGCGCACCCACGCCGACGTCCGGGCCGGGCTGCACCGGGACGCCGCCGCCATGGTGCTGCGGGACCGGGCCATGGAGGTGGCCGGCGTGCGCTCGGCCAAGGTGCGGGTCAAGCGCCGCAAGGTCGACGTCCGGGCGGTCTGCCACTTCCGTGAACTCGACGACGTACGCGCCGACTTGGACGCCACGCTGACCGACGGGATCCGGGGGCTCGGGCTCGCCCGTCGGCCCTCGCTGTCGGTGCACGTCGGGCGCCCCGGCCGGAAGGGATAGGTGGCACGGTGCTCAGGACCGTCAACCGTGTACTGCTGGGGATCGCCGGGCTGGTGCTCCTCGTCCTCGGCGGTTCCGTGCTCGCCGTCGGGCTGGGGGTCGACCCGCCCTCCTGGTGGATCCACGAGGGGCGGCACGACGTGCTGCTCAGCGCCGCCGACCGGACCCGCTGGCGCGACGAGGGCTGGTGGTGGCCGGCCGTCATCGCCGCGCTGGCCGTCCTGGTGCTGCTGGCCCTGTGGTGGCTGGCGGCGGTGCTGCGGCGCCGCAGGCTCGCCGAGGTGCTCGTCGACACCGGCGACGGCGAGGGCGCGCTGCTGCGCGGGCGCGCCGTCGAGGGAGTACTGGCCGGCGAGGCGGGGGAGCTGGACGGCGTCCAGCGGACGCAGGTGCGGCTGACCGGACGCCGCACCGCCCCGCAGACCCGGGTGCAGCTCGTCCTGGAGCCGTACGCGGATCCCGGGAACACGCTGAACCTGCTGACGACGGAGGCACTCGCGCACGCCCGCGACTCGGCGGGCCTGGCCGCGCTGCCCTCGGAGGTGCGCCTCCGCGCGGCCAAGCACCGGGCCGAACGCGTCACGTGAGCGCGCGCCCCGCCGCACCCCGGCGGGCGCCGTCACGAGCCCCGGTCAGACCTAGAACCCGTGCCGCATACCGCCGTCGACCGGCAGCATGATGCCCGTCAGGTACGAGGCCGCGGGCGACAGCAGGAACGCGGCGGCGCGGCCGAACTCCTCCGGGCGGCCGTAGCGGCGCAGCGGAATGCGGGACTCGTTCGCCGCGCGGGTGGCCTCCGGGTCGGCGGAGAGGGCGTCGAGCTCCCGGACGCGGTCCGTGTCGATCCGGGCGGGCAGGAGGCCGACGACGCGGATCCCGCGCGGACCCAGTTCGTCCGCGAGGGACTTGGCGAAGCCCGCCAGCCCCGGGCGCAGACCGTTGGAGATGGTCAGCCCCGGAATCGGTTCGTGCACCGAGCCGGAGAGCACGAATCCGATGACGCCGCCCTCGCCGAGCTCCGCGGCGGCCGCGCGGGCCAGCCGGACCGCGCCCAGGAAGACGGACTCGAAGGCCGCCGTCCACTGCTCGTCCGTGTTGTCGGCGACGAACCCCGGCGCCGGGCCGCCGACGCTGATCAGCACGCCGTCGAAGCGCCCGAAGTGCTCACGGGCCGCCTCGACGAGCCGGGCCGCGGTGCCCGGGTCGGCGTTGTCGGCGGCGACCCCGACGGCCTGCGGGCCGAGCGCCTCGGCGGCCTCGGCGGCGCTCTTCCCGTCGCGCCCCGTGATGATCACCTTCGCTCCGTCGGCGACCAGCTCGCGCGCGGCGGCGCTGCCCAGGCCCCGGGTGGCTCCCGTGACGACGTACACACGGTCCTTCAGTCCAAGATCCATGGCCCCTATCCTGCCCTCTCGCCCTCGTACAGGGCGAGGGCGGTGCTCACCAGGCCGATGTGACTGAACGCCTGCGGGAAGTTCCCCAGCTGGCGGCCCGCGACGGGGTCGTACTCCTCGGCCAGCAGACCGACGTCGTTCGCCAGGCCCACCAGCCGTTCGAACATCTGACGCGCCTCCGGCCTGCGGCCGATCAGATGCAGGGCGTCCGCGAGCCAGAAGGAGCAGACGAGGAACGTGCCCTCGTCGCCCGGCAGTCCGTCGACGAGCGTCTCGTCCGTGCTGTAGCGGCGCACGAAGCCGCTGTGGCCGAGCTCGCGGGAGATCGCCTCGACGGTCCCGACCACCCGCGGGTCGTCCGGCGGCAGGAAGCCCAGCCGCGGGATGAGCAGCGTCGAGGCGTCCAGCTCCCGTGAGCCGTAGGACTGCGTGAAGCTGTTCCGTTCCGGGTCGTAGCCCCGTTCGCACACCTCGCGGTGCACCTCCTCGCGCATCGCGCGCCAGCCCTCCAGGTCGCCGCTGAGCTGCGGGTCGTGCTCCAGCGCGCGGACCGCGCGGTCGGCGGCCACCCACGCCATCACCTTGGAGTGCACGAAGTGCCGGCGGGGCCCCCGCACCTCCCACAGCCCCTCGTCCGGCTGCCGCCACGCCGTCCGCAGGAACTCCATCAGCGCGACCTGCACCCGCCACATGTGCGGCTTCATCGGCAGGCCCGACAGCCGGGCCAGCGAGAGCGAGTCGATGACCTCGCCGTACACGTCCAGCTGCAGCTGCCGTACGGCGTCGTTGCCGACCCGGACCGGTGCGGAGTTCGCGAAGCCGGGCAGCCACGGCACCTCGAACTCGGTCAGGCGGCGCTCGCCGGACAGGCCGTACATGATCTGCAGGTCCGCCGGGTTGCCCGCGACCGCCCGGAGCAGCCAGTCGCGCCAGGCCTCGGCCTCCTCGTGGTACCCGGCCGCCAGCAGCGCGCCCAGGGTGAGCGTGGAGTCGCGCAGCCAGCAGTAGCGGTAGTCCCAGTTGCGGATGCCGCCCAGTTCCTCGGGGAGCGAGGTGGTGGGTGCGGCCACGATGCCACCGGTCGGCGCGTAGGTGAGGGCCTTCAGGGTGATCAGGGACCGCACGACCATGTTCCGGTGCGGCCCGTCGTACCGGCAGCGCGCCGCCCAGCGCTGCCAGTCGTCGAGACTGCAGCGCAGGGCCTCGTACGGGTCCACGAGCGCCGGACGCGGCTGGTGCGAGGGGTGCCAGGTGAGCACGAAGGCGACCCGCTCGCCCTCCTCGACCGTGAACTCGGAGTACGTGCGGAAGTCCTTGCCCCAGGTGCGCACGGGCGGCACGCTGCGCAGCCACACCGCGTCCGGGCCCGCGACGGCCACCCGGTGCCCGTCCTCCCGGCGCATCCACGGCACGACCGAGCCGTAGTCGAAGCGCAGCCGCAGGGTGCTGCGGACCGTCACCCGGCCGCTCAGCCCCTCGATGACACGGACCACGTCCGGTGCCTGCTCGCGCTGCGGCATCAGGTCGGTGATGCGGATCGCGCCCTCCTCCGTCTCCCATTCGGTGTCGAGCACCAGGGAGTCCGGCCGGTACGCGCGGCGGGTGCAGGGGCCCGCTCCCTTGGGAGCGATGCGCCAGTAGCCGTGGTTCTCGTCGCCCAGCAGTGCCGCGAAGCAGGCCGGTGAGTCGAAGCGCGGCAGGCACAGCCAGTCGATGGAGCCGTCCCGCCCCACCAGAGCGGCCGTCTGTTCGTCCCCGATGAGCGCGTAGTCCTCGATGCGTCGTTGCACGCAGGACGGATTCCCGAGTGCGGCGACCGCCAATCGGGCCGCCGGAGTGGCCGCGTCCGGAAGGCCGCGGCAACGGACCTAGACGCCCGCCGGAGCCGCCTCCGGGGCGGACTCCTCCGCGGCGGCCTCCGCCCGGTCCCGGCGCTCGCGGCGGACCAGGACGAACCAGCCCACGGGGACACCGGCGGCGAACAGCCACCACTGCACGGCGTACGCCATGTGCGGACCGATGTCGCCGTGCTCGGGGTCGGCGATCGGTTCGGGGGAGCCGTCCCGGGGCGCGGGCGAGGTCTGCTCGACATAGCCGCCGAGGACCGGCCGGCCGAGCCGCTCCGCCTGCTGCGCGCTGTTGATCAGCATGACCTGGCGGTCCGGCAGTCCCCGCACGTTCTTGATGCCGCTGTCGGCGGTCGTCTGGTCGGCCATCAGCCGCCCGGTGACGGTGATCTCGCCCCGCGCGGGCGCCGGGACCTTCGGGAACTCGGTCTGTACGCCGTTCGCGGGGATCCAGCCCCGGTTCACCAGCAGTACCCGGCCGTCGTCCAGGACGAACGGCGTGAGCACGTGGAAGCCGACCTCGCCGTCGGAGTTCGTGCGCCGGCGGACCACGACCTCGTGGGCGGTGTCGAAGGTGCCCTTCGCGGTCACCCGGCGGTAGAGGTCGTCGTGGGCGACGGTGCGGCCGGGAGCGGTGAGCGACTCGGCGGGCACCGGCTTCGCGGCCAACGACGCGGCGATCACCGTGTTCAGCGCCACCTTGTGCTCATGGCGGTGCAGCTGCCAGAAGCCCAGCTCGATCATGGTGGGGATGAGCGCGAGCGTCAGGAGGGTGAGGATCACCCACTGCCGGGACAACAGGAAGCGGTACACCCCACTGACGGTACCCCGCACGCACCGGCCCCCGCCGGGAGGGTCCCGGCGGGGGCCGTCGCCCGGGTCCGGCCGGGCTCAGACCTTGTCGATGATCCCCGCCCTCCCCTCCGCGCGGGCGCAGTGGGCGCCGCAGTACCAGTGCCCCTCGACCTCGACTCCCTGGCCGATGATCTGGACGCGACAGTGCTCGCAGATGGGGGCCATCCGGTGGATCGCGCAGGAGAAGCAGTCGAAGACGTGCACCGCGCCCTGCGCGTGCACCTCGAACGTCATGCCGTAGTCGTTGCCACAGACTTCACATCTCGCCATGCGCCACAGGGTGGAGCGCCGACGCGGCGCGGGCGAGCGGGCGGCGGGCGAGTCGCCCGGCAATCACCCGTCTGACGTCGGCCCGCGCCCGCCCCGTCACCCCTCGGACGCCGGCTCCACGTCCCGCAGCAGCTGTCCGAACGCGGCCTCGTCGATCACCGGCGTGCCGAACTGCCGGGCCTTGACCACCTTGGACGTGCCCGACCCCGGATCGTTCGTGACGAGCAGGCTGGTGAGCCGGGACAGACTCGTCGCGATGTGCAAACCGGCCTCGACGGCGCGGTCCTCCAGCAGCTCCCGGTCGACCGACGTGTCCCCCGAGAAGGCGACACGCATGCCTTGCTTGAGTGGTTTGCCCGCTTCGTACCGGCCCGGGTTGGGATACGGGCATACGGGGCGTTTGCGGGACGGCCGCCAACTGCCCGGCCGGTACCCGTCGGAGGAGTACCCGCCGGAGGGCTGCCGGCCGATCCGCGGTGCGGCGGACCACTCGGTGAGCGGCAGGCACTCCAGCAGGGGCAGCCGGATGCCGCCCCGCGCCGCCGCCCGCAGGCTCGGCCGGAACGCCTCGGCCAGCACCCGCGCGTCGTCCAGTGCATGGTGCGCCCGCTGCTGCACGACGCCGAAGTGGGCGGCCAGCGACTCCAGCTTGTGGTTGGGCAGCGGCAGGCCCAGCTCCTTGGAGAGGGCGATGGTGCACAGCCGCTGACGCACCGGCGCCTGGCGCTCGGCGCGCGCGTACTCGCGGGCGATCATCGACCAGTCGAAGACCGCGTTGTGCGCGACCAGCACGCGGTCCGCGAGGCGGGCGGCGAACTCCTCGGCGATCTCGGGGAAGAGGGGCGCGCCTTCGAGCATCTCGCTCGTCAGTCCGTGGATCCACACCGGGCCGGGATCCCGCTCCGGGTTGACCGTCGTGTACCAGTGGTCCTCGACCTCGCCGCGCGCGTCCAGCCGGTAGACGGCGGCCGAGATTATCCGGTCGTCCCGGGCCAGGCCGGTGGTCTCCACGTCAACGACCGCGTATCCCTTCGGATACGCGGCCGGCCAGGCGGCTGGGGACGCTGCGGTCGCGAGGTCTTCGAGCATGGTCCATGAGGATACGGGGCGACGCCGACAGTGGCGGTCCGGGCCGCCGCCCGCCGGGCGCCCGCGGGCGGTGTCCCGACGTGGCACGGGGCGCGGCCTTCTGATGGACTCTCAGGGCATTTGCTGTGAAACCGGACGACCCGCTCTCCGGGGCGAGGGTCGCCCGCGCGGCCGACGGCCGGGGTGGGCGGGCAGGAGGCGACCGGCGTCCGGGAGGCGGGGGAGCCGGCGCCCAGGGGGCGGAGCGGCCGGTCTTCGGGGGAGCGGCCCGCTGCCGTCCGGTCGGCGTGCGGCTCGTCCGCATCCTGCACCCCGCCGCCCCCGGCCGTCAGGAGGCCGTCGACAGGAGCCCGTCGACCAGAGCGCGTACCGACGCGGTGAAGAGCCGTTCGGGGTCGGCCGGGCGGGCCAGGGCCCGCGCCAGCGCCCCGTCCCCCTCCGCGGTCCCGGAGTCCCACAGCTCCGGCTCGCCGGGCCGCTGGACGGGCGCGCGCTCGCGGGCGCGCTCCACGAGCACGTGCCCCACCACCTGGAAGAGCACGGCGCGGACGATCGCCGCGGCCCGCGCGCCGCGCAGCCCCGCCGCGTGCACCTCGTGCACCAGGGCCTGCTGTGCGGGCAGGAACATCCGCTCCGTCAGGCCCCGTTCGTGCACCATCGCGACCAGGTGCGGATGGTCGCGCAGCATGCGGCGCAGGGCGCGGGCCACGGATACGATCCGCCGGGCCGGGGTGCGCCCGACCGGCCGGATCCCGCCGAGGTCGGCGACGGTCCGCTCCACGAGCGCGTCGAGCAGCGACTCGCGGTTCCCGACGTGCCAGTAGATCGACGTGACGGCCGTGCCCAGCTCGGCGGCGAGCTTGCGCATGGTGAGCGCCGCCGGCCCGTGCTGCTTCACGAGCCCGGCGGCGGCCTCCAGGACCTCGTCACGGGTGAGTGCCGGTCTTCCCATACCGCTCCCAAGTACGTCTCGTGCACGCGTATTTACCCTTCGCGAGGTCTGCTGTAACTGTGTTACAGACACAGCTGACGGACCATCACCAACCTTCGGCGAAGGGCGGTACGCCATGGCACGAGTGCGGTACGGGGCGCGGACCGTGGCGGAGATCACCGCCGCGCGCACCGCGAACTCCAGGCTCCCCGACATCTGGTCCACCGGCGTGGTGGCCCGCTGGGAGAGCGATCCGGACGCCGTCGCGGCGGTCCTGCCCCCTCCCCTCAAACCGACCGGACGACCGCTGGTCCGGGTGAGCATCAGCCGCGTCGACCTCCCCGGATACCCGCTGGGCGCCGGCTCGTTCGCGGTCGCGGCCCGGCACGACGACATCGAGGGCTGGTATCCGCTGGTCATGCCGATGACCCACGAACGCGCCCTGACCGGCGGCCGCGAGGTCTTCGGGGAACCCAAGAAGCTCGGGGAGGTGAGTGTCGAACGCGAGGGGCTCGTCGTACGGGCCCGGCTGGCCCGGCACGGCATCGCGTTCGTCGAGGTGCGCGGCGCCGTCAGCGGCCCGCTGCCCCTGCCCGATCCCGCCCCGAAGACGGACTTCTACTTCAAGTTCCTTCCCGCCGTGGACGGTTCGGGCTTCGAGGACGATCCGGTCCTCGTGCACTGCGTGCGCAACGAGAAGGTGCGCAGGCTGGAGCGCGTCACCGGCGACGTCGTGCTGCGCGAGTCGATGTACGACCCGGTCGCCGACCTCCCCGTGCGCGAACTGCTCGACATCACCGTCGGGGAGAAGACCACCGACCAGCGCGGCCGGGCCGTGGAGCGCGTCAGCGCGCAGGCACTGCTCCCGTACATCCACCAGCGTTACGACGATCCGCGGCAGGTCCTCGACGGACCTCCCGCCGGGAGTGCCTGATGGAGCTCCGGGAGGGGCAGGTCGCCGTCGTCACGGGCGCGGCGAGCGGCATCGGCCTCGCGATGGCCCGGCGCTTCGCGGCCGACGGCCTGAAAGTGGTCCTCGCCGACGTGGAGGAGGGCGCCCTGGAGAAGGCGGCCGCCGGGCTGCGGCAGGACGGGGCCGAGGTGCACGCGTGCCTGACGGACGTCGGCGAGCGCGACCAGGTCGTGGCGCTGGCCGACGCGGCGTACGACACGTACGGCGCGGTGCACGTGCTGTGCAACAACGCGGGCGTCGGATCGGGCGCCGAGGGCCGGATGTGGGAACACGACCCGAACGACTGGAAGTGGGCCTTCGCCGTCAACGTCTGGGGCGTCTTCCACGGGGTGCAGGCGTTCCTGCCGCGGATGCTCGCCGCGGGGGAGCCGGGCCACGTGGTCAACACGTCGTCCGGCGACGGCGGGATCGCCCCACTGCCCACCGCCTCCGTGTACGCCGTCACGAAGGCCGCCGTGGTGACCATGACCGAGTCGCTGTACGCCCACCTGAAGGCGGAGCACGCGCGCGTGGGTGCCTCCGTGCTGTTCCCGGGGCCCCACATGCTCCGTACCGGACTGTGGGAGTCGCACCGCAACCGCCCCGAGCGGTACGCCAAGCGGCGCCCCCGCCGCACCCCGTACCGCAGCCTCGGCCAGTGGGAGGCCGCCATGAGGGAGTCGGGCCACGAGATCCGCTTCACGCCGGTCGAGGAGGTGGCCGACCTCGTCGTCTCGGGCATCCGTGAGGGCCGCTTCTGGCTGCTGCCCGCGAGCGAGCACAGCGACCGGCAGATCCGGGCCAGGTCGCAGTCGATGCTCGACCGGTCCGACCCGTCCTACCTGGAGAACTTCATCCTCGACTGAGGGGTGTGCGATGACCGAATCCGACCGTGGGGCGCAGGCCGGCCCGGGGCGCCCGGAACAGCGGCCCGCCCCGGCCGACCGCGACCCCTATCTGATCGTCTCCTCCGACTGCCACGCCGGACTGCCCACCGAGGAGTACCGGCCCTACCTGGAGACGCGTTTTCACCGGGAGTTCGATGAGTTCCTCGCGGGACGCGACCGGCGCCGCGCGGAGATGACCCGGCTGGGCATCCGCAACGAGGCGTTCGCGAACAAGTGGTTCCAGGACAACGAGGAAGGCCTCCGCGGTGGTTGGGACCCCGCGCAGCGCCTCAAGGAGCTCGACGGCGACGGGGTGGCGGCCGAGGTCGTCTTCCCGGACGCCGACGCCGTGGACAGCGGCACCGCCGCACCCTTCGGCGTGGGCCTCGGGCTCTCCGGCGACCAGGACCCCGACCTCGGCATGGCCGGCGCGCAGGCCCACAACCGCTGGCTCGCGGAGTTCGTCGGCGAGAACCCCGAACGGCACTGCGGCGTCGCCCTGTTGCCCGTCACGGGTGAGATCGCACGCGTGGTCGCCGAGGTGCACCGAGCGAAGGAATCGGGTCTCGGCGCCCTGATGATCCCCGCCATGTGGGTCGACAAGGCGCCCTACCACGACCGCCGTTACGACCCGGTGTGGGCCGCCGCCGCGGAGTGCGGGATGCCGGTGCTCACCCACTCCGGAGCGGCGCCGCGCCACGAGTACGGCGACCATCTGGGGATCTACGTCTCCGAGGTCACCTGGTGGCCCGCCCGCCCCCTGTGGTTCCTGCTCTGGTCGGGTGTCTTCGAGCGGCACCCGGGCCTGCGGTTCGGAGTGGCGGAGTCGGGCTGCTGGTGGCTGCCCAACCTCCTGTGGTTCATGGACCGCCTCTATCTCGGCGCGCACGGCGGCAAGAAGCTCTCGCCCTTCGCGGAACTGCGGCGGCCCCCGCACGAGTACCTCGACCGGCAGGTGTTCATCTGCGCGACGAACACCAAACGCCGCGAGCTGGCCCAGCGCTACGAGATCGGCGTCGACAACATCCTCTGGGGCAGCGACTTCCCGCACCCCGAGGGGACCTGGCCCGACACGCGCGCGTGGTTGTCACGCACCTTCCACGACATCCCCGTCGCGGAGACGCGCCGCATGCTGGGCCTCGCGGCAGCGGAGGTCTTCGGCTTCGACACCGGCCGTCTGGCCCCGCTGGCCCGGCGCATCGGCCCCACCCCGGACGATCTCGGCCAGAGCACGGACCAAGCGGCCGTGGAGGCGTCCTGGGCGCGCTCGCGCGAGGTGGGCCGCCACTGGCTGACGGACCACGACTTCCCGGTGCTGGGGGCCACGCCATGAGCGGTGACCGGTACACGGTGATCTCCGCGGACTGCCATGCGGGGGCGGATCTGCCGGACTACCGGCCCTATCTGGAGTCGAGGTACCACGACGAGTTCGACGCCTGGGCGGCTACGTACGTCAACCCGTACGAGGACCTGCTGGCCGACACCGCCGACCGGAACTGGAACTCCGAGCGCCGGCTGGCCGAGCTGGAGGAGGACGGGATCGTCGCGGAAGTGGTCTTCCCGAACACCATCCCGCCGTTCTTCCCCTCCGCCTCGCTGATGGCCCCGGCGCCGACCGCCGAGGAGTTCGAGCGGCGCTGGGCGGGGCTGCGGGCCCACAACCGCTGGCTGGCGGACTTCTGCGCGGCCGCCCCGGGCCGGCGGGCGGGCGTCTTCCAGATCCTCCTGAACGACGTCGAGGAGGCGGTGAAGGAGATCCGCAGGGCCACGGGTGCGGGGCTGCGGGGCGGCCTGCTCCTGCCGGGCGCGCCACCGGGCTCGGGTCTGCCGGAGCTGTACTCCTCGGCGTACGACCCGATCTGGGCCGTCTGCGAGGAACTGGGGGTGCCGGTGAACCACCACGCCGGCTCGGCGTCCCCGCCGCTGGGCGACGAACCGGCCGCGCGGGCGGTGTTCATGGTGGAGACGACCTGGTTCTCCCACCGGGCGCTGTGGCACCTGGTGTTCGGCGGCGCCTTCCGCCGTCACCCGGGCCTGCGGCTGGTGCTCACCGAACAGGGCTCGGGCTGGATCCCCGGGGTGCTGGACATGCTGGACTACTACCACGGGCGCCTGGTGGCGGCCGCGGCGAGGTCGTCCGCGTCGTCCACCGCGGAGTCCAAGTTCGGCGCCGGTCTTGCCGCCGCCATGGGCAAGGGGCCGTCCGAGGTGTGGCGCGACAACTGCTTCGTCGGCGCCAGCTTCATGCGCCCGCACGAGGTGCCGCTGCGGGACCGGATCGGCCTCGACAAGATCATGTGGGGCAGCGACTACCCGCACGACGAGGGCACGCACCCGTACTCGCGGGAGGGCCTGCGCATCGCGTACGCGGGCCTGCCGAGGGAGGAGATCGCGGCGATGACGGGCGGCAACGCCGCCCGGGTGTACGGCTTCGACCTGGACCTCCTGGACCCGATCGCCGCGAAGGTCGGCCCCACCGTCGAGGAACTCGCCCGGCCGCTGACCGAGCCCCCGCCGGACGCGACGAGCCCGGTCTTCGCACGCGGAGGGTCGGTACGGGTCTGGTGACGCCGGGCGGCCCCGCGGGGCGGTGAGCCCGGGTACGGGGTCGGCGTGGTCCGGGGCGGGCCCGGGCACGGGATGGGATCCTCCCCGTGTGACCGAAACCGTGCACGACGAGGCCCACGGCGGCGCCCTGGGGTCCCGGCTGAACTGGCTGCGGGCCGCTGTCCTCGGGGCCAACGACGGCATCGTCTCCACGGCGGGCATCGTCGTCGGGGTGGCCGGTGCCACGGACGACCGCTCGGCGCTGCTCACGGCAGGACTGGCGGGACTGCTGGCCGGCTCGCTCTCGATGGCGGCCGGCGAGTACGTCTCCGTGTCCACGCAGCTCGACTCGGAGAAGGCCGCGCTGGCGCTGGAGCGGCGCGAGCTGCGGGAGCAGCCCGAGGCCGAACTGGAGGAACTCACCGAGCTGTTGGAGGAGCGCGGACTCACCCGCGAGGTGGCCCGCGAGGCCGCCGTGCAGCTCACGGAACGCGACGCCCTGCGTGCCCACGCGCGCGTGGAGCTCGGCATCGACCCCGACGACCTCACCAACCCCTGGCACGCGGCCTGGGCCAGCTTCCTCGCGTTCACGGCCGGCGCCCTGCTGCCCCTGCTCGCGATCGTGCTCCCGCCGAGCGGCTGGCGGCTGCCGGTCACCGTGGTCTCCGTCCTCGCGGCCCTCACCTTCACCGGCTGGTCGAGCGCCCGCCTCGGAGCGGCCGACCCCCGCCGGGCGATGCTCCGCAACGTCTGCGGCGGCGCCCTGGCGATGGCGGTCACGTACGGGGCGGGGGCGTTGCTGGGGGCGGCGGGGGTGTGAGGGGCGGCGACGAGGGCGCTCGTAGGTGGAGATCGCCGAGCGGGGGGCGTCCGCCGGGCGGAATACCTGTCGATAACGACGGACGCCCCTGCGCGTGCCCGTCCTGTGGTGGACCGCCCCGCCGACGCTGCTCGCGCAGGACTTCTTCTCCTACTGGTCGCACCGAGGGCACCACGTCATCCGCATCCTCCGGGCCTGCCATGTGGTCCACCACTCCAGTCGGAGGTTCAACCTCTCCACCGCCCTGCGCCGGCCCTGGACCTCCCTCACCGTCCGGCCCTGCTACGTCCCGCTGGTCGCCCTCGGGGTGCACCCGGCCGCGCTCGCGTTCTGCTCCTCGGTGAGTCTCGTGTACCAGTGTCCGGATCCAGACCGAGCGCATCGACAAGCTGCCCCGCCCCTTCGAGTTCGTCCTCGACACGCCCTCGCGCCACGGCGTCCACCACGCCTCCCAGGGCGGCTACCCGGACCGGGACTTCGGCGGCATCCTCATCGTCCGGGACCGGCTCTTCGGCTCCTTCGTGCCCGAGACCGACCGGCCCGTCTACGGCCTCACCAAGAACATCGACACCTACAACCCGCCGCGGGTCGCCACCCACGAGTACGTCGCCATCGCCAGGGACCTGAGGGCGGCACGCACGTGGCGCGAGCGGGCGGGGCGGACCTTCGGCGGGCCCGGCAGGCAGCCCGCGCGGACCCCCGGCTCCACCGGGACCGCGGCACCGGTCACCGGGCCCGCCGCGTGAGCCGCACGCTTCGGGGCTTCGCCGAGTAGCCGAAGCGCCGCAGCCGGTGCTGCCACGACGGCCGCTGCCCGCGCACGGCCCCACGCGCTCGGCCCCGAGCCCGCGGCGCCCCGTCCGCCGGGCCCGCGGCGTGCCCGGCACCCTCGGCGAGCGACCCGCGGCGGCCCCGGCGTACGGTGAGGTGCGCTCGACACCCCTGAGCGCACCACCGCCGATCAGCCGAGAAGGACCCTCGCATGCGCGCCACCACCATCCACGCCCCGTTCGACATGCGGGTGGAGGACGTTCCCGATCCCGTGGCGCAGCTGCCCACCGACGCGGTCGTGCGGGTGCTGCGGTCCTGCATCTGCGGCAGCGACCTGTGGGCGTACCGCGGGGAGGCGGCACGGCAGCCGGGGCAGCGGATCGGGCACGAGTTCCTCGGCGTCGTCGAGGAGACCGGCTCCGAGGTGACCGGAGTGCGCCGCGGCGACCTCGTCGTCGCCCCCTTCATGTGGTCCGACGGTGCCTGCGACTACTGCCGGGAGGGCCTCACCACGTCGTGCGAGCACGGCGGTTTCTGGGGCTCCGTCGGCTACGACGGCGGGCAGGGCGAGGCCGTGCGGGTGCCGTTCGCCGACGGCACCCTCGTCCGGCTGCCGAAGGAGGCGGCCTCCGACGACCGTCTGCTCGCGGCCCTGCTCACCCTCTCGGACGTGATGGGAACCGGACACCACGCCGCCCTCGGCGCCGGAGCGCGGCCCGGTGCGACGGTGGCGGTCGTCGGGGACGGCGCCGTCGGCCTGTGCGCCGTGCTCGCCGCCCGCCGACTGGGCGCCGAGCGGATCATCGCGCTGGGACGCCACGAGGTACGGACGGACATCGCCCGCCGCTTCGGAGCCACCGACGTCGTCGCCGAGCGCGGGGAAGCCGCCGTGGCGGCCGTCCGTGAGCTGACCCGCGGACAGGGCGCGCACTGCGTCGTCGAGGCGGTCGGCACCGAGCAGTCCATGAGCACCGCGGTGAACATCACCCGGGACGGTGGCGCCATCGGCTTCGTGGGGGTGCCCCACGGCAGCGGCACCGGGCTCGACCTGAGCGTCATGTTCGACCGGAACATCGCCCTGCGCGGTGGCGTCGCCCCCGTCCGCGCCTACATCCCGGAACTGCTGCCCGACGTCCTCGACGGCACCATCGACCCGTCGCCCGTCTTCGACCGGACCGTCGGCCTGGAGGACGTACCGGAGGGCTACCGGGCGATGGACCAGCGGACCGCACTGAAGGTCATGGTCGCCGGCTGACGGGTCGTGGTCGCCGGCTGACGCCGTCCCCGGCGGGCCGGGAGGCCGCCGTTGCAAGGGGTGCCCGGCGGCAGGGACCCGGTTCGCGTCGCCCGCCGCCGGGGCCGCCTCACCTGCCGCCCGGTTCGCGTGGCCCGCCGCCGGGGTCGCGCCTCACCCGCCACCCGGCAGCGGCAGCGCCGTCAGCAGCGCCGAGGCGGCGACGACCGCGCCCAGCGCCACCACCTCGACGCGCGCGGGCGCACAGGCGCTGAGTGAGCCGCCCGCCCGCCCCATCCGCAAGCGCGCGCACAGCGCGAGGAGGGCCACGACGGCCACGAGGAGAAGCTTGGCGACGAGGGCACGTCCGTACGCGGTCGTCGTCAGCTGGTCCAGGACCGTGCCCGGCGGCATGCGGCGCAGCGTGCTGCACACGCCGGTGGCCGTGATCGCCGCGAACAGGACGGCCGCCACGCGCGCGTAGCGGGCGAGCAGTGCGGCGCCCTGCTCAGGGGCGCGCCAGGCGCGCAGCGTCCGCAGCACGTACAGCAGCCCGCCCGCCCACAGCGCCGTGCACGTCAGGTGGACGAGCGTCAGGCCCGAGCCGATGAGCGCGAGGTGCTCCGTCGCGGGGTGGGCCCGCAGTGCCTCCGCCACGACGACCGCGGCCGACGGCCACATCTGGAGGCCGGGACGGCCGGTCAGCGTGCACAGCCAGGACGCTCCGAACGCGTTGACCTCCATGAGTGCCAGCGCGCCGGCCCGGGCCCCGTGGAGCCCGCCCGGGTGCAGGAGGGCCAGACCGTGCGGCATCAGGTCCCCGGCGGCGGCCACGGAGGCGAGGCCGAGCGCGGCGGCGCAGCCGGCGGCCGCCGCGAGGGGCGCCCGGCTGCGGGGGAGCCGGCCGAGGGGCGCACCGGGCACCCGGCGGGCCAGCCCCACGGCGAACAGCTCGCCCACCGGGACGCACACCGCCGCGAACAGGACGGTCCGCAGCAGAGCGGTGCCGGCGACGCCCGGCGCGGCGGCCTCGCCGGTGCCGTGCAGTGCGGCGGAGGGGCCGAGCAGGGGGATCAGCGAGGCCAGAGCGGCCAGCCCGAGTACGGCGGCGGCCCGGGCGGCGGTGGACCGTGCGGGGCCGCGCGCGCCGGCGGGCTCGGCCGTCTGTCCTGTCGAACTCACCTCACGATCTTGAGCAGGGCTCCCGGAACGGGGCAACTCGGAAGGGGCGAAGGGTGGACGGCGGACCCCGGGACCCGCTCGGCGCGGAGAGGCTCGGCCCGGGGACGCGGAGGAGGCCGCAAGAGGACGTGCGAAGGGGGCGCCGGAGGGGGCGCCCGCGGACGGCGGAGGGGGGGGGGGGGGGGGGGGGGGGGGGGGGGGCGGGCGGGGGGGGGGGGGGGGGGGGGGAGGGGGGGAGGGGGGGGGGGGGGGGGGGGGGAGGGAAAGAAGAGGGAAGGCGGCGGGGTG
>NZ_JBVHPY010000015.1:0-38099 GCF_055567695.1 Streptomyces sp. NPDC026417 | reverse complement strand
CGCCGAGGCCCTCTCTTCTTCTGTGGGTGTGGTTTTGTCTCTCCGCCCGAGACAGGCGGGGGGGCCCGGGGCCCTGGGGGGGGGGGGGGGGGGGGGGGGGGGGGGGGGGGTCCTTCCCCCCCCCCCCCCCCCCCCGACGGTCCGGCGGCGGCTTTCACCGCCGGACCGCCACCGTCACTTCGTCACCGCGTCCAGCGCGTCCGCGGTGCCCCAGCCGTAGAACCCGTTGCGGTTCTTGGTTCCCTCGCAGACGGCGTCGATCTTGCCGTCACCGTCGATGTCGTAGGGGTCGGTGCACGGCGTGGCGTCGGCCTCGGCGTACAGCAGCGCCTTCACCAGCGCGGCGGGGGCGTGCGGATGCGTCGACTTGATCAGGGCGGCGACACCCGCGACGTGCGGGGACGCCATCGACGTACCGGCCATGTAGCCCCAGCCGCCGCCGGGCAGCGGACCGAGGATGAGACCGCTCGTGGCGGGCGGGGCCGGGGTCTGGTAGCGCGTCGAGTCGCCGCCGGGCGCGGCGATGTCGATGACACCCAGGCCGTGGTTGGAGAAGGACGACTTGATGCCCTTCGCCCCCGTCGCGGCCACCGTGACCACACCCGGCAGCTGGGTGGGGATGTCGTAGCACTCGGACGGGTCGATCACCCGGTCGCCGGGCGTCGTGTCGTTCGGGGACGAGGGGTCGGTGATCTCGTCCGCGGCCAGGTCGTAGTTCTCGTTGCCCGCCGCCGCGACGTTCACCGTGCCCTTCTTCTCCGCGTAGCGCGAGGCGCGCGTGATCGCTTCGACGAGGGCCCGCTGGTCCGGGTCGTCCTTGCAGTTGAAGTACCAGGGGTCGGTGTAATAGCTGTTGTTGGTCACGTCCACGCCGTGCTCCGCGGCCCACACGAAGCCGCAGACGACGGCCTCCGTGTAGAAGAAGCCGGCCGTGGTGGACACCTTGATGCCGGAGACCTTCACGCCGGGCGCGACACCGGTGATGCCGACGCCGTTCTTGGCGCCCGCGATCTCGCCCGCGACATGCGTGCCGTGCGGGCTCTCCTCCGCGCTCGGCCGCCAGGCCCCGTCGGTCGTGTCCGGCTTGCCCGTCACGCAGTTGACCGACGCGTCGCGGTCGAAGTTCGGCGCGATGTCGGGGTGCGTGTCGTCGACACCGGTGTCGATCACGGCGACCGTGACCTTGCGGCTGCCGAGCGTCTTCTCGTGCGCCTTGTCCGCCTTGATGGCCGGCAGGTCCCACTGCAGGGGCTCCAGCGGGTCCTGTCCGGCGGCCGCCTCGACTCCGGCGACGTCCTCGGCGCTGAGCACCTTCGGCGTGCCCACGTCGGTGGTCGACTGGGCCGGCAGCGGCGCGGTGCGCGTGGCACCCGCCGACTCCACACCGCGTACGGCGCGGACTGCGGCGGCGAAGCCGGGGTCGGACGCGTGGACGACGATCACGCCGATCTGGTCGTACGACGTCACGATCGTGCCGCCGGCCTCGGCGATGGCCTTCTTCACGTACGACGAAGGGCCGTGGCCGGGGCGGACGTTGACGACATAGCTGAGCGAGGTCGCGTCCGCTGCCGATGCCTGCGGCGCGGCGGTGTCCGCCGCGGACGCGCTGACGTTCGGCAGGAAGGCGAGTGCCGTCGCCATGGCCATCCCGAGCGGGACGGCTATCGCGCGACGCGAGCGCGTATGAGGCGCTGTCATGGTGTCTCCAGTTCGTTCGCGGTACGAGCTGTACGAGCCGTGCGGAAAGCTCACAGGCGGCAAGTCCGGGGCGGGGAACGCCGGTCCGGACTACTTGACCGCCCGCAGCGCGTTGACGATGCCGAAGCCGTAGAAGCCGTTCACGCGCTTGCCGCCCTCGCAGGTGGCGTCCACGACGCCGTCGCCGTCACCGTCGTACGGCTCGGTCGGGCAGCCCGGGTTGTCGGCCTGCGCCTTGAGCAGCGCCTGCAGCTGGGCCGGAGTCGCGTGCGGGTGCGCGGACTTGAGCAGCGCGGCGACACCCGCGGCGTGCGGCGATGCCATCGACGTGCCCTGCAGGAAGCCGTACTGGTTGTTCGGCATCGTGGAGAGGATCCGGCCGTTCTTCGACGGGGTGTCCGGGATCTGGTACTTGTCGCCGCCGGGGGCGGCGATGTCGATGACGCCCTCGCCGTAGGTGGAGTAGTACGACTTGGCGCCCTTGACGCCGGTGGCGCTGACCGTGACGACGCCCGGGAGCTGGGTCGGCACGTCGAAGCACTCGTGCGGGTCGACCGTGCGCGTCACGGGGGTCGAGTCGTCCGGGCTGGACTCGTCGACGAGGGCGTCCGAGTCGAGGTCGTCGTTGGAGTTGCCCGCGGAGGCCAGGTTGAGGGTGCCCTTCTTCTGGGCGTACTGCTGGGCCCGGTTGACCGCGTCGACGATGGCCCGCTGGTCGGGGTCGTCCATGCAGTTGTAGAGCCACGGGTCGACGTAGTAGCTGTTGTTGGTGACCTCGACGCCGTGATCGGCGGCGAAGACGAAGGCGCAGACGACGCTCTCCGGGTAGAACAGCTCGCTGACCGGGTCGGCCACCTTGATGCCGGCGACCTTCACACCCGGGGCGACACCGGCGACGCCGATGCCGTTGCGCGCCGCGGCTATCTCGCCCGCCACGTGCGTGCCGTGGTAGTGGTCGGCGTTCGCGGGACGCCAGGCGCCCGGCGAGGTGTCCGCCTTGCCGCCGACACAGTTCGCGGACTGCGAGGCGGAGAAGTTGGGCGCCAGGTCCGGGTGGGTGTCGTCGACGCCGGTGTCGATGACGGCGACGGTCACCTTCCGGCTGCCGGGGTTGATCTTCGCCGCCTTGTCGGCGCCGATCGCCCGCAGGTCCCACTGGTCGGCCTCGAGGGGCTCCTCGCCCGAAGTGGCGCTGCTCGCCTCGGCCTTCGCGGCCTGGGCCGCCGACAGATACTGCGCGGCGCCCTCGTCGGTCGTGCCCGCGGCGGTCAGCGGCGCGGTCCGGGTCGCACCGGCGGACTGCACCCCGCGCACGGTGCGCAGCTGCTTGGCGAAGTCGGGGTTGGCCGAGTGGACGACGAACACGCCGATCTTCTCGTACGTGACGACGACGGTCCCGTCGGCCTTCTCTATCGCCCGGCGCACGGACTCGATGGTGCGGTGGTCCGTCTTCGTGTTGACGACGTACGCCAGCTCGGGGCTGTCCGCGGCCGTCGCGGCGGAGGTGGTGCCGGGGGCGGCCGTGGCGACGCCCGGCAGCAGGCCGAGCGAGGCGGTGAGGGCCAGCGCGGCGGGCACGGCGAGCGCGAGGCGGCGTCTGGAACGCAGATGAGCCATGGGATCTCCACATCATCCGGAAACGGGCACTGCCCGAACACAGGTGGTGCTCGGGCAGGTACATGACGGGCGTGCAGGGCGAAGTTATCCCCCGCCCCACCTGGCCAGCAATGAATTCCGGCGACTACTTCTGAAAGAACCGCGCCGAGTTGAACCGGTCCGCGCGTGGCGCCGTGACCTTGAGCAGGGAGCACGAGCACGATCGAGCCCCCTGTCGGATCACGCGCGGGGGCCCTAACATCGCCTCCCGGTTCACGTGATCCACGTCACTGTGAGGTCAGAGCCGCCCATGTCCGTGCCCAGTCCGTCCCCGTCAGAGTCGGCGAACCCCCACTCGCCTCCGTCCACCGTCGCCACATCACCGCGAGGAGACTCCGTGGCCACCGACGCACCGCCCCCCTCGAAATCCCAACCCACGCTCCCCTCCACCGAGGAGTTCGTCGAGGTCCAGCAGAGCGCGGAGTTCGGTGAACTGCGCCACTCGCACCGGTCGTTCGCCTTCCCGCTGACCATCGGCTTCATCGCCTGGTACCTGCTGTACGTCCTGCTCTCCAACTACGCCGGCGACTTCATGGGCACCCAGCTGTTCGGCAACATCAACGTCGCCCTGGTGCTCGGCCTCGCCCAGTTCCTCACCACGTTCCTCATCGCCTGGTGGTACTCGCGGCACGCCGCCACGAAGCTCGACCCCAAGGCCGAGGCGATCAAGTCCCGGATGGAGGGCGGCGCATGAGTCCCGCGATCACTCAGGTCCAGCTCGCGGCGGGGGAGGCGAGCGAGCACCGGCCGCTGATCATCTCGCTGTTCGCCGTCTTCGTCGTCGCCACCCTCGTCATCACCGTCTGGGCCGGCCGCCAGACCAAGAGCGCCGCCGACTTCTACGCGGGCGGGCGCCAGTTCAGCGCCTTCCAGAACGGACTCGCGGTCTCCGGCGACTACATGTCCGCCGCGTCCTTCCTCGGCATCGCGGGCGCCATCGCCCTGTTCGGCTACGACGGCTTCCTGTATTCCATCGGCTTCCTCGTGGCCTGGCTGGTGGCCCTGCTCCTGGTCGCCGAGCCGCTGCGCAACTCCGGCCGCTACACCATGGGCGACGTCCTCGCGTACCGCATGCGCCAGCGCCCGGTGCGGACGGCGGCCGGCACCTCCACGATCGTCGTGTCGATCTTCTACCTGCTGGCCCAGATGGCCGGCGCGGGCGTCCTGGTGTCGCTGCTCCTCGGCATCACCAGCGACGGCGGCAAGGTCGCCATCGTCGCCCTGGTCGGCGTCCTGATGATCGTGTACGTGACCATCGGCGGCATGAAGGGCACCACCTGGGTCCAGATGGTCAAGGCCGTGCTGCTCATCGGCGGCACCATCCTGATCACCTTCCTGGTGCTGCTGAAGTTCGACTTCAACGTCTCCGACCTGCTGGGCTCGGCCGCCGACAACAGCGGCAAGGGGAAGTCCTTCCTGGAACCGGGCCTCAAGTACGGGGCGACCTCCACGTCCAAGCTGGACTTCATCTCCCTGGGCATCGCACTGGTGCTGGGCACCGCCGGCCTGCCGCACATCCTGATCCGCTTCTACACGGTGCCGAACTCCAAGGCCGCCCGTAAGTCCGTGAACTGGGCGATCGGCATCATCGGCGGCTTCTACCTGATGACCATCGCGCTCGGCTTCGGCGCCGCCGCGCTCATCAAGCCGGAGGAGATCATCGCCTCCAACAAGGCGGGCAACACGGCGGCCCCGCTGCTCGCGCTGCACCTCGGCGGGGTCGACTCGACCTGGGGCGCCATCCTGCTCGCCACCATCTCGGCGGTCGCCTTCGCCACGATCCTCGCGGTCGTCGCCGGTCTGACGCTGGCCTCGTCCTCGTCGTTCGCCCACGACATCTACGCGAACGTGATCAGGAAGGGTGCCGCCACCGAGAAGGAGGAGGTCAGGGCCGCCCGCTACGCCACGATCGCCATCGGCGTGGTGTCGATCGGCCTCGGCGCCCTCGCCCGCGACCTGAACGTGGCGGGCCTGGTCGCGCTCGCCTTCGCGGTCGCCGCCTCCGCCAACCTGCCGACGATCCTCTACAGCCTGTTCTGGAAGCGCTTCACCACGCAGGGCGCCCTCTGGTCGATCTACGGCGGCCTGGTGACGGCGGTCGGCCTGGTGCTGTTCTCGCCGGTGGTCTCCGGCAAGCCCACCTCGATGTTCCCGGACGTCGACTTCCACTGGTTCCCGCTGGAGAATCCCGGCCTCATCTCCATCCCGGTCGGCTTCCTGCTCGGCTGGATCGGCACGCTGGTGTCCAAGGAGGAGCCCGACGCCGGCAAGTACGCCGAGCTGGAGGTCCGCTCCCTGACCGGCACCGGAGCGCACTGAGCCGCACGCTCGACGGCCCCGTCGTGGACGCCTGGTGGATCACCACTAGTAGGTCTCTACGACGGGGCCGCGCCGTACCTCGTGGGATCGGGCCGCCCACGCTGTCGGTCCCGTCACGTAGGCTCGCAGGTGTCCGACAGATGTGATCCGGATCGAGGGAGGGGGCCCACGTGCTCATCGACACCTACGGCCGAGTGGCCACCGACCTGCGCGTCTCGCTGACCGACCGCTGCAATCTCCGCTGCACCTACTGCATGCCGGAGGAAGGCCTGCAGTGGCTGGCCAAGCCCGACCTGCTCACGGACGACGAGATCGTCCGCCTCATCGGGATAGCGGTCACCCGGCTCGGCATCACCGAGGTCCGCTTCACCGGCGGGGAACCCCTGCTCCGGCCCGGCCTGGTCGGCATCGTGGAGCGCGTCGCGGCCCTGGAGCCGCGCCCCCAGATGTCCCTGACGACCAACGGCATCGGCCTCAAGCGCACCGCGAGCGCCCTGAAGGCGGCGGGCCTGGACCGGGTCAACGTCTCGCTCGACACCCTGCGCCCCGACGTCTTCAAGACGCTCACCCGCCGGGACCGCCACCAGGACGTCGTCGCGGGCCTGGAGGCCGCCCACGAGGCGGGACTCACCCCCGTCAAGATCAACTCCGTCCTGATGCCGGGACTGAACCAGGACGAGGCCCCGGACCTGCTGGCCTGGGCCGTCGCGCACGACTACGAACTGCGGTTCATCGAGCAGATGCCCCTCGACGCCCAGCACGGCTGGAAGCGGGAGGGCATGGTCACCGCGGGCGACATCCTTGCCTCCCTGCGTACGCGTTTCGAGCTCACCGAGGAAGCCGCCGACGAGCGCGGCTCCGCCCCCGCCGAGCGCTGGCTCGTGGACGGCGGCCCCCACCGCGTCGGCGTGATCGCCTCGGTCACCCGCCCGTTCTGCTCGGCCTGCGACCGCACGCGGCTGACCGCCGACGGCCAGGTCCGCACCTGTCTGTTCGCCACCGAGGAGACCGACCTGCGGGCCGCGCTGCGCTCGGACGCCCCCGACGAGGAGATCGCCGGTATCTGGCGGACCGCGATGTGGGGCAAGAAGGCCGGCTCCGGGCTCGACGACCCGTCGTTCCTCCAGCCCGACCGGCCGATGTCCGCGATCGGCGGCTAGCAGGAGGGCCTCGCAGGGGGCACCGAACGGCGCCCCCTAGCGCTCCTCCGCCGACTCCCACTCGCTCAGCGGCACCACGTCCTTGAGGAAGCCGCGCAGACTCAGGAACTGCGACAGGTGCTCCCGGTGCTCCTCGCACGCGAGCCAGGTCTTGCGGCGCTCGGGCGTGTGCAGTTTCGGGTTGTTCCAAGCGAGCACCCACACGGCGTCCGCGCGGCAGCCCTTGGCCGAGCACTGCGGTGTGGAGGGGGAGGAGTCGGGGAGCGGAAGGTTCACGCTCTCACCCTAGACGGCCCCCAAATGGCGACGCCGAGCAGCCACGGGGGGAGCTGCCCGGCGTCGGTCCGTCGCTCCGACGGGGGATGCGGAGCGCGTACGAAGTATGTCACGCGGGACCCGCTGCCCGGCACCGGAACTACATGATTGATCTGAGCTTTTCTTGAGCTTGGCGAGCGCCCCGCAACCCGGTCCCGTTCCGGATTCCGCCGGTCCGCGGAGGTCAGGTCCGCTCGTGCGGCTCGGCCCGGAAGACCGGTCCCGGGTCCGCCGGCTCGTCCCCGCGCCCCGATCCCGGGCCGGGTTCCGTCGGGTCCTCCGCGCGGGGCGGCGCGATCATCGGGCGCACCGGGACGGTCACGAACGTGGTCGGGAGCGAGGGCGCGTTCTCCCGGCCGGCATTGGCGATCACCACGGCGACATAGGGGAGGAGGACGCCGAGCACCAGCGCGACGAGCGCGACGTGCCGTTCGACGTTCCAGAGGGTGGCCGCGAGGATCACCGCGATCGTGCGCACGGTCATCGAGATGACGTAGCGCCGCTGCCGCCCGCGTACGTCGTCGTCGAGTCCCTGCCTGGCTCCTGTGATCCGGAAGACCTGGCCGCTGTTCTGCTTCCGCATCACAATCCACCACCTGCCTGTATCGGACGCTCCCCGGCCCGTACCACCCGGACCCGGTCAGGGAACCAGGCCCGAACAGGCTCCACGTTACGCCGCGGCTGCGCCGTCTTCGAGACCGGGGCACGTCTTGGCCGGGGGGACGGACTGCGCCGTACCGCGTATGGCTCCGCACGACATGCGACGTACCGCCGGCGGCCCGAGACTGGCCGAAATGCTCACGTAGAGCCGTATGAGGAGGCAGCCATGGGCTGGTTGTGGGCCATCATCGTGGGATTCGTGCTGGGTCTGCTGGCCAAGGCCATCATCCCGGGAAAGCAGCACAGTCCCCTCTGGCTGACGACGATTTTCGGCATCATCGGGGCCATCGTGGGCAACGCGATCGCCCGGGCGATCGGCATCGACGAGACCAGCGGCATCGACTGGGGGCGGCACGCACTGCAGCTCGCCGCCGCGATCGTGATCGTGTTCTTCGGCGACATGCTCTACATGTCCCTGAAGGGGAACCGGCAGCGCACCTGACCGGCGACGAGCACTCCTCGGCGGGACGGACGACGAAGGGGCGGTCCAGACGGGACCGCCCCCACGTGTGCGCGCCGCGGGCCGCTCAGAGGCCCGTGACCTCCACCGCGGCCAGGTTCTTCTTGCCCCGGCGCAGCACCAGCCACCGCCCGTGCAGCAACTCCTCGCCGGCGGGGACGGCGTCCTCGGCGGCGACCTTCACGTTGTTCACGTACGCGCCGCCCTCCTTCACCGTGCGCCGCGCGGCCGACTTGCTGGCGACCAGCCCCACCTCCGCGAAGAGGTCGACGACCGGGCCGAGCGCGGCGACCTGGATGTGCGGCACCTCGGACAGGGCCGCTCGCAGCGTCGGCTCGTCGAGCTCGCCGAGTTCACCCTGGCCGAAGAGGGCCCGGGACGCGGCGACCACGGCGGCCGTCTGGTCGGGGCCGTGCACCAGCGTGGTCAGCTCCTCGGCCAGCGCACGCTGCGCGGCACGGGCCTGCGGCCGCTCCTCCGTCTGCTTCTCCAGCTCCTCGATCTCCTCGCGGGAGCGGAAGCTGAAGATGCGCAGGAACTTGGAGACGTCCCGGTCGTCCGCGTTCAGCCAGAACTGGTAGAAGGCGTACGGCGTGGTCATCTCGGGGTCGAGCCAGACCGTGCCGGACTCCGTCTTGCCGAACTTGGTGCCGTCCGCCTTGGTGATCAGCGGAGTGCCCAGCGCGTGCACCACGGCGTCCGGCTCGGTGCGGTGGATCAGGTCCGTGCCCGAGGTGAGGTTGCCCCACTGGTCGCTGCCGCCGGTCTGCAGCGTGCAGCCGTACCTGCGGTAGAGCTCCAGGAAGTCCATGCCCTGGAGGATCTGGTAGCTGAACTCGGTGTAGCTGATGCCCGCGTCGGAGTTGAGCCGCCGCGCGACGGCCTCCTTGGCGATCATCTTGTTCACCCGGAAGTGCTTGCCCATGTCGCGCAGGAACTCGATGGCGGACATGCCCTGGGTCCAGTCCAGGTTGTTCACCATCACCGCGGCGTTCGGACCCTCGAAGTCCAGCAGCGGGGCGATCTGCGCGCGCAGCCGCTCCACCCACTGGGCGACGACCTCGGGAGCGTTGAGCGTGCGCTCCGAGTTCGGCTTCGGGTCGCCGATCAGGCCCGTGGCGCCGCCGACCAGGCCCAGCGGACGGTTGCCCGCCTGCTGGATGCGGCGCATCGTGAGGATCTGCACGAGGTTGCCGAGGTGCAGGCTGGGCGCGGTCGGGTCGAAGCCGCAATAGAACGTGACAGGACCGTCCGCGAACGCCTTGCGCAATGCGTCCTCGTCAGTGGAGAGGGCGATCAGCCCGCGCCACTGCAGTTCGTCGACGATGTCCGTCACGGTTCTCGTATCTCCTTGGGGTGGTGTCCGGGCCGTCGGGCGACAACCGGCGGCTACGAGGTTATACGCCCTGGCTGACAGAGCTCATATTGAAGTCCGGCACCCGCAGGGGCGGCGCCGCAGCCCTAGTGAACCAGTCGCTCCACTCGCGGGGCAGCGTCTTTTCCGTGCGCCCGGCCTCCGTGGCCCGGCCCAGCAGACCCACCGGCGACTCGTTGAACCGGAAGTTGTTGACCTCGCCGACCACCTCGCCGCCCTCCACGAGGTACACGCCGTCCCGGGTCAGCCCGGTCAGCAGCAGCGTGGCCGGGTCCACCTCGCGGATGTACCAGAGGGAGGTCAGCAACAGGCCGCGCCCGGTGCCCGCGACCATCTCCTCCAGGGAACGGTCGTCCCCACCGTCCAGGATCAGGTTGCCGATCGACGGCGTCACCGGCAGACCGGTCAGCGCCGCACTGTGCCGGGTCGTCGACAGATGCGCGAGCCGGCCCGCGTCGATCCACCGGGTCGCCGTCAGCGGCAGCCCGTTGTCGAACACCGACGCGTCGTCCCCGGAGGAGTGCGCCAGGACGAAGGGCGAGCTCTCCAGCCCGGGCTCGTGCGGGTCGCTGCGCAGCGTCAGCGGCAGCTCGGTGAGCCGCTCGCCGACGCGGGTGCCGCCGCCCGGCTTGCTGAACACCGTCCGCCCCTCGGCCGCGTCCCGGGCCGCCGCCGACCACATCTGGTAGATCAGCAGGTCGGCGACCGCGGTCGGCGGCAGCAGCGTCTCGTACCGCCCGGCGGGCAGGTCGATGTGCCGCTCGGCCCAGCCGAGCCGGGTGGCCAGCTCCGCGTCCAGCGCCGCCGGGTCGACGTCCTTGAAGTCCCGCGTGGAACGCCCCGCCCACGCCGAGCGCGTACGGTCCGGCGACTTCGCGTTCAGCTCCAGCGTCCCGTTGGGCTGGTCGTGGCGCAGCCGCAGCCCGGTCGACGTACCCAGATAGCTGGACACGAGCTCGTGATTGGCGAACCCGTACAACTCGCGGCCGCCGGCGCGGGCCCGCGCGAAGGACTCGCCTAGCGCCGGCGCGAAGTCCGTGAAGACGGCGGAGGAGGTCTCGGCCGGAGCGTCCGTGAAGTCGGGGGACTCCGGTACGCCCGTGACGAGCGGCTGGGCGTCCTCGGCGGGACCGGCGCCGCGGGCGGCTGCCTCGGCGGCCCGCACCAGGGGCTCCAGCTCGTCGGGGGTCACGGCCGAGCGGGAGACGACGCCCGACGCCGTGCCCTCGCGCCCGTCCACGGTGGCGACGACGGTCAGGGTGCGCCCACGGGTCACACCGTTCGTGGTCAGCGCGTTGCCCGCCCAGCGCAGGTTGGCGGTCGAGTGCTCGTCGGCGATCACCACGCAGCCGTCGGCCCGGGACAGGGCGAGGGCGCGCTCGACGATCTCGTGCGGCTTGTCCGTACCGTGCGTACGAGCGGTCATCGGCCCGCCTCCTGAGTGGTGTTGAGAATGTTCACGCCCTTGAAGAGGGCGGACGGGCAGCCGTGCGAGACCGCCGCGACCTGGCCCGGCTGGGCCTTGCCGCAGTTGAAGGCACCGCCCAGGACGTACGTCTGCGGGCCGCCGACCGCGGCCATCGAGCCCCAGAAGTCGGTGGTGGTCGCCTGGTACGCGACGTCCCGCAGCTGTCCGGTCAGCCGTCCGTTCTCGATCCGGAAGAAGCGCTGACCGGTGAACTGGAAGTTGTAGCGCTGCATGTCGATGGACCAGGAGCGGTCGCCGACGACGTAGATCCCGCGGTCCACACTGCCGATGAGGTCCTCGGTGGACAGCCCGGCCGGGTCAGGCCGGAGCGACACGTTCGCCATCCGCTGCACGGGCACATGCCCGGGGGAGTCGGCGTAGGCGCAGCCGTTGGACCGGTCGAAGCCGGTCAGCCGCGCGATCCGCCGGTCGAGCTGGTAGCCGACGAGCGTGCCGTCCTTCACCAGGTCCCAGGACTGTCCCTCGACGCCCTCGTCGTCGTAGCCGATCGTGGCCAGCCCGTGCTCGGCGGTCCGGTCGCCGGTGACGTTCATCAGCTCGGAGCCGTACTTCAGCTTGCCCAGCTGGTCGAAGGTCGCGAAAGAGGTCCCGGCGTACGCCGCCTCGTAACCCAGGGCGCGGTCCAGCTCGGTGGCGTGGCCGATGGACTCGTGGATGGTCAGCCACAGGTTGGACGGGTCGACCACCAGGTCGTACACGCCCGCCTCGACGCTCGGCGCGCGCATCTTCTCGGCGAGCAGCTCCGGAATCCGCGCCAGTTCGGACTCCCAGTCCCAGCCGGTGCCCGTCAGGTACTCCCAGCCCCGGCCCACCGGCGGCGCGATCGTACGCATCGAGTCGAACTCGCCGCTGGACTCGTCGACGGCGACGGCGGTCAGCTGCGGGTGCAGGCGGACGCGCTGCTGCGTGGTCACGGTGCCCGCGGTGTCGGCGTAGAACTTGTTCTCGTGGACGGTCAGCAGGGACGCGTCGACGTGGCTGACCCCGTCGGCGGCCAGCAGCCGCGCGCTCCAGTCCGCCAGCAGCCCGGACTTCTCCTCGTCGGGCACGGAGAAGGGGTCGATGTCGTACGCGGAGATCCAGGTCTTCTCCGCGTGCACCGGCTCGTCCGCGAGCTCCACCCTCTCGTCCGAGCCCGCCGCCTTGATCACCTGGGCGGACAGCTTGGCCATGGCCACGGCCTGCGAGGCCACCTTGGCGGCGGCGTCCATGGTCAGGTCCACACCCGACGCGAAACCCCACGTGCCGCCGTGGACCACCCGCACCGCGTATCCCAGGTCGGTGGTGTCCGACGATCCCGCGGGCTTGGCGTCGCGCAGCCGCCAGGACGCGCTGCGCACCCGTTCGAACCGGAAGTCGGCGTGCACGGCACCCAGCGCGCGCGCCCGGGCGAGCGCCGCGTCCGCCAGGGCGCGCAGCGGTAGTGCCGTGAAGGCTTCGTCGATGGAATGAGGCACCTGGGTCTCTTTCTGTGGACGTGAGGATGGTCGCCGTGCTCTGCGGTCGCTCCGATCATGTCGCCCATTCGGTCCGCGGACCACAGCTTTCCGGCCTGCGTCCTGGACTTTCTGTAGGGACCCGACAGTGAGTCCCGTACGCCACTGTCGGTGCCCGATTGTCCGTCGGCGGGCCCGGACCGATAGGTTTTCGAGGAAGCCGCCTGTAGATCCAGCTGTCCGGGCGGGGGAGTCAGACCGCTATCGAAAGGGTGATCCGTTGAGCCGCTCGGTTCTCGTCACCGGAGGCAACCGGGGCATCGGCCTCGCCATCGCCCGCGCGTTCGCCGAGGCCGGCGACAAGGTCGCCATCACATACCGCTCCGGCGAGCCGCCGGCCGCCCTCACGGATCTGGGCTGCCTCGCCGTCAAGTGCGACATCACGGACACCGAGCAGGTGGAGCAGGCCTACAAGGAGATCGAGGCCGAGCACGGTCCGGTCGAGGTGCTGATCGCCAACGCCGGCGTCACCAAGGACCAGCTCCTGATGCGCATGTCCGAGGAGGACTTCACGTCCGTCCTCGACACCAACCTCACCGGCACCTTCCGGGTCGTCAAGCGCGCCAACCGCGGCATGCTGCGCGCCAAGAGGGGCCGGGTCGTCCTGATCTCCTCGGTCGTGGGGCTGCTCGGCTCCGCGGGCCAGGCGAACTACGCCGCCTCCAAGGCGGCCCTGGTCGGCTTCGCACGGTCGCTGGCCCGGGAACTCGGGTCGCGCAACATCACTTTCAACGTCGTCGCGCCCGGCTTCGTCGACACCGACATGACCAAGGCGCTCAGCGACGAGCAGCGCGGGAACATCGTGTCGCAGGTGCCGCTGGGCCGGTACGCGCAGCCGGAGGAGATCGCCGCGACGGTGCGGTTCCTCGCCTCCGACGACGCCTCGTACATCACTGGAGCCGTCATCCCGGTTGACGGCGGACTGGGAATGGGTCACTGATCACCATGAGCGGAATTCTCGAGGGCAAGCGCGTCCTGATCAGCGGTGTGCTGATGGAGTCCTCCATCGCCTTCCACGCCGCGAAGCTGGCCCAGGAGCAGGGCGCCGAGATCATCCTCACCGCGTTCCCGCGGCCCACGCTGACCGAGCGCATCGCCAGGAAGCTCCCCAAGCCCACCAAGGTCATCGAGCTCGACGTGACCAACGACGAGCACCTCGGCCGGGTGGCCGACGTCGTCGGCGAGGAGCTCGGCGGCCTGGACGGCGTCGTGCACTCCATCGGCTTCGCGCCGCAGGACGCGCTCGGCGGCAACTTCCTCAACACGCCGTTCGAGTCGGTCGCCACGGCCATGCACGTCTCGGCGTACTCCCTGAAGTCGCTCACCATGGCCTGCCTGCCGCTGATGCAGAACGGCGGCTCGGTCGTCGGCCTGACCTTCGACGCGCAGTACGCCTGGCCGCAGTACGACTGGATGGGCCCGGCCAAGGCCGCCCTGGAGGCCACCAGCCGCTACATCGCCCGCGACCTGGGCAAGCAGAACATCCGCTGCAACCTCATCTCCGCGGGCCCGCTCGGTTCCATGGCCGCCAAGTCCATCCCGGGCTTCAGCGACCTGGCCGCGGTGTGGGACACCCGCTCCCCGCTGGAGTGGGACCTGAAGGACCCGGAGCCGGCCGGCCGCGGCATCGTCGCGCTGCTGAGCGACTGGTTCCCCAAGACCACCGGCGAGATCATCCACGTCGACGGCGGCCTGCACGCGATCGGCGCCTGACCGGCCCGGTCCCCACGGCCCGAGGCGAGGCCTGGTCCATACGAGGACGGCGCCCCGTTTTCCGCACTGTGCGGGGAGCGGGGCGTCACCCGTTCGGCCCCACCGGCCGGGCGGTGGAGGCGGGTGACCAGGCACTCTGAACTACGCGTCCACCCCGCAGCGCCGGACGCGTTTTCCTCCCGAGCACGGCCGAGGAGGTCCCCTTGTGCGCCTGTCCCACCGATTCGCCCCGGTAGTAGCCGCCCTGGTTCTCCCCGTCGCGCTCCCCGGCGACGCGGTCTCGCTCACCCCGTACCGCCCGGAATCGGGTCGCCATGCGCGCGTGCCCGCCGAACGGCCCTTCGGAGCCACCTGTCGCACTCATGTGCGGGGATCCGAGGTGACCGCGTTCTGCCACAACCCGTATCCGGAGACCGACCGGGTCAGCCTGCACGTCGAGTGCGACCGCTGGTGGGACATCGACAGCGACGGCGCCCCGGTGGGGGCCGGCCCCGCCGAGACCGTACGGCTGGCCGGCCGGTGCTGGAAGGAGATCCGCTCGGCCTGGGTCAGCCACGGGAGGTAGGCCGAGGGGGGCCTCCGGCGGCTCCCGTTCCGTCAGTCGTCGAGGGGGGCGCCCGTGGTCCCGCCGGTCCGGCCGGGGCGGCACTGGAACGGATAGCCCGCGGCCTCCGTCCCGGCCGCCGCGGCGTCGCCCGAGCGGATGGCGTCGAGCAGCCGCGTGTGGTCCATGTACGTCTCCGGCGTCAGCTCCTCACCGACGTCCCCGCGCAGCCAGTCCCGCATGACCTCACCCAGGTCCGCGTACATCTCGGTCATGACCTCGTTGTGGGAGGCGGCCACCACCGCGAGGTGGAAGGTGGCGTCGGCGGTCACGAAGGCCTCCGCGTCGCCGGACTCCCAGGCCTCCTCGCGGCGTACGAGCAGGGCGTCCAGCTGTTTGAGGTCGCGCTCGGTGCGCCGCTCGGCGGCCAGCCTGGCGGCACTGGACTCCAGGGTGGAGCGCAGCTCGGCGACATGCCGCGGGTCGGCGTCCGCGAAGCGCCGGTGCATCACGCCCGCCAGCTCGCTGGTCGCGGCGACGTAGGTGCCCGAACCCTGCCGGATGTCCAGCAGCCCGTTGTGCGCCAGGGCCCGGACGGCCTCCCGGACGGTGTTGCGGGCGACACCCAACTGCTCGACCAGCTCCGGCTCGGTGGGGATGCGGGAGCCGACCGGCCACTCGCCCGAGGTGATCTGGTTCCGCAGCTCGGCGATGACCTGCTCGGACAGCGCCGAACGGCGGGGGTGGCTCAGCGGCATGACGGTCCTTCGTACGGGGCCTTCCTGCGGACCCGGAGAGTAACGCAGGGAAGGGAACGCGGGAGGGATTGGACAACCAATCATCCCATGATTCTATGATGGCGTCATGGCACGTGAGCAGACGCCAACGACGTCCCCACCGATACGCAGTTCCGCCGGCCCGCGGCCCGAGGGCCCGGCCGTGCGTCGCGGGGCCGGGCGGCCGGCGTCCGGCACACCAAGCGTCACCGGGGTCCCGGCGCCCGCCCCGCGCGCGTGGGCGACGCGGCTGGTGGTCGTCGGCATCGTCCTCACGGCCCTCAATCTGCGACCCGCCATCACCAGCCTGGGCGCCCTCCTGGAGGAGGTGCGGGACGGGCTCGGCATGAGCGGCAGCGTCGCCGGCCTGCTCACCTCCGTGCCCCCGCTCTGCTTCGCCGCCTTCGGAGTCATGGCACCGCGCCTCGCCCGCCGCTTCGGCCCCGGCGCCGTGGTCTGCGGCGGGATGGCCGCCATCGCCGCGGGCCTGGCCGTCCGGCCGTACGCGGGCGGCACGGCCGGTTTCCTGGCCGCCAGCGCCCTCGCGCTGATGGGCATCGCCGTCAGCAACGTCCTCATGCCGGTGATCGTCAAGCGCTGGTTCCCCGACCGGGTCGGCTCCATGACCGGCCTGTACTCGATGGCACTGGCTCTCGGCACCTCGGCCGCCGCCGCCGTCACCGTGCCCATGACCGACGCGCTGGGCGGGAGCTGGCAGTCCGGGCTCGCCGTCTGGGCGGGCCTCGCCGCGGCCGCCGTACTCCCGTGGCTGGCCCTCCTGCGGACGCCGGGTGCCGGCTCCGGGACCGGCGACGGGGACTCGCCGGCGGCCGCCGGGGCCGGGGCGTCCGCGCCCGTGGGTGGTACGGGGCCCGTGGGCGGTACGGGGTCCGGGGCCGGCGGTAGTACGGCGCCCGCGGCGGCCGGCGACGTGGCGGCGCCGCGCTCGACCGGTGACACGGACACCCAGGCGGTCGCGGCCACCGGGCGCACAGCGGCCGACGGACTGCGGATCACCCGGAGCGGTACCGCCTGGGCACTCGCCGTCTTCTTCGGCCTCCAGGCCACCGCCGCGTACATCACCATGGGCTGGATGGCGCAGATCTTCCGCGACGCCGGCGTCCCGGCCGGCACCGCCGGTCTGCTGCTCGCGGTCACCATGGTGATGGGTGTGCCGCTGGCGTTCGTCATCCCGCGCCTGGCCACCCGGCTGCCGCACCAGGGTCCCATCGTGATCGCCCTCGGGGTCAGCGGCCTCGCGGGCTACGCGGGCCTGTGGCTGGCGCCGGCCGGCGGTGCCTGGGCGTGGGCGGTGCTGCTCGGGATCGCCAACTGCTCCTTCCCGCTGGCCCTCACCATGGTCGGCATGCGGGCCAGGACCGGCGCGGGCGTCGCGAAGCTCTCGGCCTTCGCCCAGAGCACCGGGTATCTCATCTCGATCCCCGGCCCGCTCCTGGTGGGCGTGCTCTACCAGCACAGCGGCGGCTGGGGGCTGCCGATCGCGCTGATGGCGGGGCTGATGGTCCCGCAGATCGCCGTGGGCATCCTGGCGGGCCGCAACCGCACCGTCGAGGACGAGGCCCGGGGCTGACGCACAGCGGGGCCACGCGCGCGGGTGGTGGGGCGGGCCCGCGGACGACCGGGGCGACCCACGGGCGGACCCGGCGGGCGGGGAAGACCCACGGGCGGACCCGGCGGGCGGGGGAGCCCCACGGGCCGGGCGGGGTGACCCCACGGGCCGGGGCCGGGATACCAGGTGCGAGACTGGCGGTATGCCTGTGCTCGACCCGAATCCCCAGAACGGCCAGAAGAAGCTGCTGCTCGTGCTCGGCGCGATGCTGGCCATCACCGTGATCATCGGCGTCATCGCCTCGATCGCCTCCCCGTGACGTGACCGGGCTCCTCCGCCGTCGGGGGTGGGGTTAGCCCCCCGTCCCCTAGGGGGTGGGTGTCAGGGGGAAGTGGGTGGATCGCCGGATGGGTCGGTGCCCTCCGATTCCGTAGTTTCGAGTCGTGGCCGCGAGGACGCGGCCCACGGACACTCGAGGACCCACGGAGGCGTCATGCCGGCCCCCACGCACCCCCGGACCCACCCGGTGACCACGGGCGGCGTCGACATCCGACTGCCCTGGTGGGCCCTCGCCCTGCCGGTCCTGGCCTTCATCGCGCTGCTGGCCCTGATCGCCAACCCGTCCGACGCGCACGCCGCGGCCGGGGGCCCCGCACTCGCCCACGTCGTCGAGCGCTTCCAGGACGCGGTGCTCCGGTAGGACGGCTCGTCCGGCCCGGCCCGGCCCGGCACCGGCACCGGGTTCCCGTGGTCCCCGCGGGTCCTCGGGGTCGGATTGCCAGGTACGGCACGGAGCATCACCGGCCCTGCGGCACCCCGCCCGTACCCGCCCGCAGGACGCAGCCGTCAGAGGCGCGATGCGTTTGCGGTCCCGCCGTCCCCGCCCGCCGGATCGCCCGCACTCCGTTCGAGGGGCGCGATGCGTACTGCGGTCCCGCCGTCCCCGCCCGCCGGGGCCGCCCCTTTCGGCAGGCGCCACGCGCGGTTCTCGGGAAAGATGGACGGGCGAGCGCGGGCCGCCCGACGGCTGGGCCCGGCGCCGGTGGCGCGCTGCTCGACACCGTCGCCGTACCGCTCCACCCGGCCGGCGCGGGCCCCTGACCTCCCGCGGCACCCGCCCGTGCCCCCTCCGAGGCCGGCCTGCGACCTCCCGTGCGCAGGGACCCGCGACCCCCTCGGCGTGGCCCCGCGACCCCCGTCCGCACGGACCCGCCACCCCCGTCGGCGGAGCGGCCCAACTCCCTGCGCCCCGTGGCGTGTTTCATGCGAAGCTGGGACGCATGAGCGTCGCAGAATCCCGCAGGATCGTCCTCTTCCGGCATGCGAAAGCCGACTGGCCACAGGTCTCCGACCACGAGCGACCGCTCGCCGACCGGGGCCGCATGGACTCCTCCGTCGCCGGACGCAAGCTGTCCGACTCGGGGATCCCTCTCGACCTGGCCATCTGCTCCACCGCGACCCGGACCCGCGAGACCTGGAAGCTCGCCGTCCACGAGCTCCCGCACCGGCCGAAGACGGTCTACGAGGAGCGGGTCTACGAGGCGTCGCCGGGCGAGCTGATCGCCGTGCTCAACGAGACACCCGACGACGCGCACGACGTGGTCCTGATCGGCCACAACCCCGGCGTGCAGGGCCTCGCCGACATCCTCGCGGGCCAGGCCGAGGGCGACGCCCGGACCCGGATGAGCAGCCGCGGGTTCCCGACCGCCGCGTTCGCCGTGCTCACCTTCACCGGCCCCTGGAAGACCCTGGAGCCCGGAGTGGCCACTCTGGTCGACTACTGGGCCCCGTCGGAGTAACCCGCCGTCCACCGGTCGACGGGCCGGCGCCTGTCGAGGCGGGAGCGAGCCGCCACCGCGCCGACAGGGCCCGCCCCCGTCGGCGCGGGAGCGGACCGGTGCGCGCGTGCGGAGGGCTCAGCCCTCGTCGTCGTTGGTGTCCGCGGCCTCGACCTCTTCGCGGGTGACCCCGAGCAGATAGAGCACCGTGTCGAGGAACGGGAAGTTCACCGCGGTGTGCGCGGCCTCGCGGACGACCGGCTTGGCGTTGAACGCGACCCCCAGCCCGGCCGCGTTGAGCATGTCCAGGTCGTTGGCGCCGTCCCCGATCGCCACCGTCTGGCCCAGCGGCACCCCCGCCTCGGCGGCGAACCGGCGCAGCAGCCGCGCCTTGCCCGCGCGGTCCACGATCTCACCGGTGACCCTGCCGGTCAGCTTCCCGTCGACGATCTCCAGGGTGTTGGCCTGGGCGAAGTCGAGCCCGAGCCGCTCCTTCAGGTCGTCGGTGACCTGGGTGAACCCGCCCGATACGACGCCGACTTGGAAACCGAGCCGCTTGAGCGTGCGGATCAGCGTGCGCGCCCCCGGCGTCAGCCGCACCTCGCTGCGCACCTTGTCCACCACCGAGACGTCCAGTCCCGCCAGCAGCGCCACGCGCGCGTGCAGGGACTGTTCGAAGTCCAGCTCGCCTCGCATCGCGGCCTCGGTCACCTCGGCGACCTCCTTCTCGCAGCCCGCGTGCGCGGCGAAGAGCTCGATCACCTCGTCCTGGATGAGCGTCGAGTCCACGTCCATGACGACGAGCCGCTGGGCCCGCCGGTGCAGTCCGGCCGCGACGACCGCGACGTCGACGCCGAGTGCGGCGGCCTTGGTCGCGAGTGCGGTGCGCAGTGCCTCGGTCTCCGTACCCGACACCGCGAACTCGACAGCGGTCACGGGGTACTTGGCGAGGCGGAAGATACGGTCGATGTTGCCGCCGGTGTCGGTGATCCGGGCGGCGATCGCGGCCGTCGACTCCGCGGTGAGCGGATGCCCGAGCACCGTGACGAGCGAGCGTCCGAGGCCGCGGGGCCGGTTGTCGCCCAGCCCGGAGATGATCTCCGCCTGCATCTTCATCGACTCCGCCCAGCTGTGGACGGTGGCCCGCAGGTCACCCTCCAGATGGGCGGGCGGCTCCGTCACGAGCGCGCACAGCACGATCCGGCCACGGGTGACGACCTGCTCGATGTCGACCACGTCGACCGAGTAGGCGGCGAGGGTGTCGAAGAGGCCGGCGGTGATGCCGGGCCGGTCCTTGCCGAAGATCTTGACGAGGAGAGTGGGGACGTCAGAGGTCTGCGAAGCGCTCATGGTGCTCCCACCGTATCCGGCACGCAGTGCCTTTCGCCGCCGAGGTCCGCCTGGCGGACAACGAACAGTGCGTGACGCGCGGATGGCGCCGGCCTCGATCTCCGGTGACGCGCCGGAGCGCCGCTCCGTCCGCCGCGCGCGGCCGCGGCCACCTGCGACACCGCCGAAAGGGCGTCGTTCGGGTCCGCGGCGCCTCGCCGCGCTGTCGCATCCGCACACGCCCGGTACGCGGGTCACGCTCCATCTTGCGATGCACCCACCAGGCGCCGCGGACCGACCCGAGCTGATCCGAACGACACCACCTAGTCCCGGCGTCCCCCGGACCCGGGCGGCCCCTCCTTGCGGGGTGGCGGTGGAGGTGGGGGAGGGGGCGGGGGCATCAGGCCTCCGCCGCGTGAGGGGGACCGCTGACCGGGAGCCCGGGGCGGCGGGGTGACCGGCCTGATCACCGTGGGCGCCCCGTACACGTCCTCGGCCGACCGGGCCTGTCGCTCCGGCTCCGACCCGCCCGGCTCCGGACGGTGGCGCGGCCCGGCCTCCGAAGGCGTCCGCCCTCCCGCCCCGGGACGCTGCCCCGCCCGGGCCCCGCCCTCCTGCCGGGGCCCGCCCGTCCCGGGCGACCCGGCGTCCGGGGCAGAGGCCGGATCCGCCCGGCCCGGGGCGCCCGCCGGCCCGGGAGCACCGCGGGGCCGTCCGCCCGCCGGCCGGCCGGGCTCCCCGCGTCGCGGCCCGACGCCCTCCGCGGGGCGCGCGTCCTCCGGCTCGCGCAGCTCGTCGGGCACCCGGAGATAGGGATTGGTGTCGGGATTGGACGGCCGGAACGGTACGGCGGGGTGGTACGGCCCCGGTTCCGGCGCCTCCTCCCCGAGCCCCGCCCGTTCCCGGTAGTCGTCGGGAACCCGGACGCCCGCGTCACTCCGTGCCACGCCGAGGGCCAGGGGCGCCGCGCGCCGGCCGGCGGCGCCCGTCGCGTGGGCGAGCAGGGCCCCGGCGGCCCCCGCACCTGCGCCCCACACGGCACCGAGCAGCAGGGCCATGACCGACTGTCCGTGCAGCTCTATCCCGGCACCGAACGCGTCGAACCCCAGGACGGACAGCGAGGCGTCCACCGACACGTCCGTCAGCCAAGTCAGCAGCGGAAGCGTCAGGGCGGTCACGATCCCGAGCCGCAGGGCGCAGCGCCCCGCGAAACCGAGGGCGCCCGGGTCCCCTGCGGCGGTGGTGCCGGGACCTGCCGAGCCGGTGGCGCCCTGGTTGCCCGCCCAAGGCGTACGCGCTGCCGCCAGGACCCCCGCGAGCAGCATCATGACCCCGGCCGCCAACGCCAACAGCCATACTCTGCCGTCCAGTTCGGCCAGCCTGCCGAGTGTGACGGGTTCGTCGGCGCCAACGCTCAGCAGTTCGTCGAGCGGATCCGGCAACAGCTTGGCCAGTTCGCCGGTGGCCTGCCCGTCCCAGGGCACGAAGAGTCCCAGCGGCACGCCCAGCCACACACCGTTGGGCGCGCCGAGCAGCGCGGCACCCGCGATCCGCCGCGGATGGTCGTCGCCGATCATGGCGTACGCCGCGGCCGCGAACCCCGCAGCGACCGCCACCAGCAGTACCGTCACCAGCGCGGACGCCGCCGGCCGCACGACCCGGTGCACGACGTGCCAGCCCGGCGGCAGGGGAGTGCGGCGGGAGGCCAGCAGGGCGATCAGCAGGACCCCGAGGGCCCAGGCCGTGCCGCCGAGCAGGGTGGGCGCGGTGTCGACCGTGAAGCCGACGGCGGCCTTCGCGTTCACCAGGTCGCCGATCCGGTCGGGCAGCAGTCCGCCGATGTCTCCCAGGCCGCCGGGCAGTTTGTCCGTGATGTCGCCGAGGCCGTCGCCGCCCGGCACTTTATCGTCCAGGCCGAGCTGCCCGCCGTCGATCGTGATGACGTCATGACCGGCCCAGGCGAGGCCGCCGAGCACGGCCACGAACAGCACGACGACGGAGCCCACGCGGGCGAGGAGTTCGGCCGGTGCGATCACAACTCCCGCGCCGCGCAGGGAACGCAGGAAGAGCCATGAGAGCAGCAGCGCGCCCACCAGACCCACACCCAGTGGCGTGATCTGGAGGGCGGTGGTGGCCTCCGCTCCTTCCAGGCCGAAGGCGGACACGTCCCCGGACGGCGTGACCGAGCCGCCCGCCCCGAGGGCCACCACCGCCGCGGTCATCGGTCCGAGCGAGCCGGCCGAGTCGGCCTCCAGCAGGTGCAGACCCAGCGCGGCCGTCCCCGCCATGCCGATCAACGCCCAGCTCACGGCGGCGATCGCGGACAGCAGCACATCCGCCCACGGCACGTTCCTGTTGTGCTCGGCGGTCTCGATGCCCATCGTCAGCCCCCCGGTCCGCGCCGCGGTGATGCACCGCGGATGTCCCCCTCGCGTGGGATTACCACTCTCCGGGGCGGTTTCCACCCCGTCAACGGAAACGGACAAGCCGCGCGTACGCAGTCTTCACCGGGCCCGACTTTCGGTCAGGGGGCTCCTACTGAAATAGTTCCCCACGATGTTCGACATCCCTAGACTCCCTGTGATGGGGGAACTTCGGGGGACAACTCAGTGGGGCATGGAGTGCCGGAACTCGTACTGGAATTGAATGGACGGACCTGGACGCTCGATGCGTCCAGGCCATACACCCTCGGACGTGATCCGCAGGGGGACATCGTGCTCGAGGACGCCAGGGTCTCCTGGCGTCACGCCACGATCAGCTGGAGCGGCCGCAGTTGGGTCATCGAGGACCACGGCAGCACCAACGGCACGTTCGTGCAGGGCCGGCGGATCCACCACGAGGAGATCGGCCCCGGCTCGTCCGTGCATCTCGGCAACGCGACCGACGGTCCGCGCCTGGGTCTCTCGGGCGCCGCCGCTGCCGTCGCCTCGCCCCAGCAGGCCCAGCCCCAGCAGCCGTACGCGGCACAGGGCGCCGGCCCCGGCTGGGCGCAGCAGCCGCCTCAGCAGCAGGCGCCGCCTCAGCAGCAGGCTCCGCAGCAGCAGTGGCCGCAGTCGCAGCAGGGTGCTTCCATCCCGCAGCAGCAGGGACCCGGTGGGGGCGCGGGGGCGCCGCCGGTCTACGGCGACCGCAGCCCGACCACGTTCCACCAGTTCTCGCTGGGCCGTGTGATGCGTATCGGCCGCGCGCTGGAGAACGAGCTGGTCGTCTCCGACCTCCAGGTCTCGCGGCACCACGCCGAGTTCCACGCCACGCCGGACGGCCGCTACGAGATCCGCGACCTCGGCTCGCACAACGGCACGTACGTCAACGGCCAGCCGATCGCCAAGGGCGGCTCGGCACTGCTCGGCCCGAACGACATCGTCGGCGTCGGCCACTCGACGTTCCGGCTGATCGGCGACCGGCTCGAGGAGTTCGTCGACACCGGTGAGATCTCCTTCTCGGCCCGCCACCTGACCGTCACGGTCGACGGCGGCAAGCAGATCCTCAAGGACGTCTCCTTCGGCGTCCCGGAGAAGTCGCTCATCGCGGTCATCGGCCCGTCGGGTTCCGGCAAGTCGACGCTCCTCAAGGCGCTCACGGGCTACCGCCCCGCCAACCAGGGTGACGTCCTCTACGACAACAGGAACCTGTACAAGCAGTTCGCCGAGCTGCGCCAGCGCATCGGTCTGGTCCCGCAGGACGACATCCTGCACAAGGAGCTGACCGTCAAGAAGGCCCTCAAGTACGCGGCGAAGCTGCGCTTCCCCGCGGACACCACCGGGCAGGAGCGCGAGGCCCGGATAGACGAGGTCCTGCGCGAGCTGAAGCTGGACATCCACAAGGAGAAGAAGGTCACCTCCCTCTCCGGCGGCCAGCGCAAGCGCGTCTCGGTGGCCCTGGAGCTGCTCACCAAGCCCTCGCTGATCTTCCTGGACGAGCCGACCTCCGGTCTCGACCCGGGCATGGACCGCGACGTCATGCAGCTGCTGCGCGGCCTCGCCGACGACGGCCGTACGGTCCTGGTGGTCACGCACTCCGTGGCCGAGCTGGCGATCTGCGACAAGCTCCTGGTGATGGCGCCGGGCGGTTCGGTCGCCTACTTCGGTCCGCCCGAGGAGGCGCTGAACTTCTTCGGCTACGACACCTGGGCCGACGTCTTCTCGGCCTTCGAGAACTACCGCGACTACGACTGGGCGGGCCGCTGGAAGGGCTCGCAGCACTACCAGATGTACGCCGCGGACATCGACGCCGTCGCCCCGCAGTCGGTGCACATGCCGCCGCCGCAGGCGATGAAGCCGCCCAAGCCGCAGGGCTGGGGCTCGCAGCTGATGACCCTGATCCGCCGCTATGTGTCGGTGATCGCCTCCGACAAGGGCTTCCTGGCGCTGACGGTGATCCTGCCGGCGGTGCTCGGTGCGGTCAGCCTGCTGATCGACCCCGACAAGACACTGCTGGTGAACCCGGCGGTGAACCCGAAGACCGGCGCGCACATTCCGAACGGCACCGCCACCACCGTGCTGCTGATCCTCGCCGTCGGCGCCTGCTTCGCCGGCGCGGCCAACTCGGTCCGCGAGCTGATCAAGGAACGGGTGATCTACGAGCGGGAGCGGGCGACCGGCCTGTCGCGGTCCGCGTACCTGATGTCCAAGGTCATCGTCCTCGGCACCGTCACGGTGCTGCAGGGCGCGCTGGTCGGCGCGATCGGCTTCTCCAGCCGCACGATCCCCGACGAGGGCCTGATCCTGGGCAGCGGCAAGACCGCGGTCATGCTGGAACTGGCGATCCCGATCATGGCGCTCGGCTTCACGTCGATGATGTTCGGCCTGATCATCTCGTCGCTGGTCAAGACGGCCGAGAAGACCATGCCGCTGCTGGTCATGTTCGCGATCATCCAGGTCGTGTTCACCGGCTGCCTCTTCATCCTGCACGGCACGGTCGGCGTCAACGAGTTCTCGTACCTGATGCCGTCGCGCTGGGCGGTCGCGGCGGCCGGCGCCACGCTGGACTTCAACAACATCAGTCCGAACCCGGACGACCCGTCCAGCACGGACCCGCTGTGGGACCACACGGCGGCGGCCTGGGGCATGGACATGGTGGCCCTGCTCGTCCTCGGTGCCCTCTGCGGGTTCTTCGTGGCGCGCTTCCTGCGCCGCCACGAGCCGGAGGTCATGCGCAAGTAGAGCTCCCGCACGACTGAAGGGCGGCACCCCCCACGGGGGTGCCGCCCTTACGCGTCTTGACCGAGACCCTCAGAGGTCCGCGCGATACTCGCGAGACTCAGTAGGCGCTGTTCACGTTGTCGATGGAGCCGTACTTGTCGGCCGCGTAGTTGGCGGCGGCCGTGATGTTGGCGACCGGGTCGTAGATGTTCTTCGACGTGCCCGGGACGTGGTACGCCGCGAAGGTCGGCGGGATGACCTGCAGCAGGCCCTTCGACGGGATGCCGTTGATGGCGTTGATGTCCCAGTCGTTGATGGCGTTGGGGTTGCCGGAGGACTCGCGGATGATGTTCTTGTGCAGCCCGTTGTAGCTACCCGGGATGCCCTTCTGCTTCATGATGTCGAGCGCCTCGCGGATCCAGCCGTCGAGGTTGTTCGCGTACGTCTTCGCGGCGACCGGCTTGACCTGGGGGCGCTGCGCGGAGCGGCTCGCGGCCTGCTTCTTGCGCGCCTCTTCCGCCTTCTTCTTGGCGGCGGCCTGCTCGGCGGCCTTCTTCTTCGCGGCGGCCTCGGCGGCAGCCTTCTTCTTCGCGGCCTCGGCCTTGACGGTCGCGCCGGCCAGCTGGTCGGTGACGCTGGCCTTGACGTCCTTGATCTGCTCCTGGCTGTAGGCCACGGAGGTGGTGGACGCGGCGGCCTCGGTCGTCGTGGTCTGCGAGTGCGCCGGGACGACGCTGAACGCGACGGCGGCGGCACCGAGGGCCGCGACACCGGCGAACGAAAGCTTGTGGGTCTTGGTCAGGGCGGGACTGTGCACAGGAGCGATGAACTTCTTCGACATGCTGATGTGACCTCTTCGAATAGCGCGGACGCCGCTCCCGGTCCGGTGGGGACAGGGTGTTTTTTCCGGACGAACGCCGCGGGGCGAAACCCGCGGCGCTGAGCGACGAGAGCCATTGTTAGCGGCCGCAAAATCCAGAGGCAAAGGTGTGACGTACGAAGCCGGGTAGTGGAGCACTAAAGGGCAAATCGGGGCAGACTGGCATGTCTGCCCCGCTCAAGAGGTCCTCTTTATCTCCTATGCCCGTTCGTACGTGATGTGCGCCCTATGCGCGGGCTCACACGCACCCCGCTCCACTCTCACGCCAAGTTGCTGGCGCAATGCTCTGTGTGAGGATCTGTCCCCGGCAGCAGGAGGTGGACGTCCCCGAACTCGTGCCAGAGGTGGCCCCGGCGCAGCGCCTCGTCGTAGCCGCGCTCCACCGCCGCCCGCCCGGCCACCGCCTCCAGCATCAGCAGATGCGAGGCCTCGGGCTCGTGCAGCCCGGTCAGCAGCCCGTCGACCACGCGTACCCCCCGTTCCGGGGTCACCACCAGATCGGTCCAGCCGCGCCGCCCCCGGACCACCCCGTCGGGCCCTGCCGCCGACTCCACGGCGCGGACCGCCGTCGTACCGACCGCGACGATCCGGCCGTCGCCCGCCCGCACCGCGTTGATCAGCCGGGCCGAGGCCTCCGGCACCTCGTACCTCTCCGGGTACGGCGGCTCGTGCGCCTCCGCCGATGCCACCCCGGTGTGCAGCGTGATCGGCGCGAACTGCACCCCGCGGCTCACCAGCTCCGCCACCAGCCGGCCGGTGAAGGGCCGGGCCGCGCTCGGCATCTCCGCACTGCCCGCACCGTCGGCGGACGGCAGCGCGAACACCGTCTGATACGCGGACAGCGGCTGATCCCTCTCCGTATAGGAGTAGCGAATGGGCCGCCCGTGCCGCCGCAGCAGCCCGAGGACGTCCGGATCCGACACCCGCGACCACCACAGCCGCGCGGCCCCCGGCGCCAGCGGCTCCTCCAGGACCAGGCGCAGGCCCCCGCTCAGGCGCACCTCCGTACCCGCGGGTCCGCCCGCACGCGCGCGCGTGGTGCCCCGGCCGTCCGGCTCCCGCAGCTCCACGGCCCACCGCCCGTCGTCACCCCGGGTCGAGAAGTGCACCACCACGCGCGTGTGCCCCACGCTCCCGTCCACGGCCGCGGCCAGCGTGACCGAGGTGTTGACCACCAGCAGATCGCCCGCCCGCAGCAGCCGGGGCAGTTCCACGAACTCGTGGTGCGACACCCGCGTCCCATGGGACACGAGCAGCCGGACCGCGTCCTGGGCCAGACCCGGACCGCGCTGTTCGGCGGGCACCCGCGCCGACAGCTCCTGCGGAATCGCCGTCAGGCCCCGGCCGCGCCCGGAGCGGGAGACCTCCGTCACGGCCGTCATCGCCCCTCCACCAGGTCCGCGGCACTGCGGCGGCCGCTCGCCGGCCGCTCGTCGAGCAGCCGCAGGAACGCCGGAACCACGGTGGCCGGATCCGGTCGCGGCTCGGCGTCGTCCGGTACGGCCGCCGCATACAGGTCGGTCCCCATGTCGCCCGGATCGACCGCCCAGACCCGCAGTCCGGGCTCCTCCTCCCCGAGCACGCCGACAACAGGTCGAGGGCCGCCTTCGAGGCGCCGTAACCACCCCACGTCGCGTACCCCACGACCGCGGCGTCCGAGCTCACGTCGATCACCGCGCCCGCCCCGGAGGCCCGCAGCAGGGGCAGCGCCTCCTGGATCATCCCCAGCGCCGCGACCACGTTGACCTCCAGCGCCCGCCGCAGCCCCTCCAGCGACAGGTCCTCCAGCCGGACGAGCGGCTCGGCGCCCAGCGCACTCGCGTTGTTCACCAGCAGGTCCAGGCCCCCGAGCCGCCCGGCCGCGGCCACCAGCTCCCGGCGGTGCCCGGCATCCGCGACGTCCCCGGCCGGCGCCGCCACCCGCACCCCGTACGCGGACAGCTCCGCCGCCGTCTTCTCCAGCGCTCCCGCGCTCCTGGCGTCCAGCACCAGGTCCCAGCCCCGCTCGGCCAAGGCCGCGGCCAGGGCCCGCCCCAACCCCTTCGAAGCCCCCGTGATGATGGCTACCGGCATGACATCCGTCCCCTCGTCCCACCGCCGCTCCCGGCGGATGCCCTCAACGTAGGGACGGCACCGGCCCCGCCGCCTCGTGCGCGGGCCGCAACGATCAGGGGCCCTTCGCCCTAGGACCGACCGCGGACCGAGCGACCTAGGTCCTCCGGCCCAGGCGGTCGCCCCCACAGGTCGGATACGCAGGGTCACCGCCCGCCGGTACCGTGAGGACATGAGCCAAGGCCCCAGGTCCGGCCTGTACGCGGTCAGCTCCGCGCTGCTGGCGATGAGCAGGCACCTCGAGGTGCGCGACGTCCTCAAGACGATCGTCGCCTCGGCCCGCGAGCTGCTCGACGCCGAGTACGCGGCGCTCGGCGTCCCGGACGACCACGGAGGCTTCGCCCAATTCGTGGTCGACGGCGTCAGCGACGCCCAGTGGAAAGCCATCGGCCCGCTCCCGCGCCAGCACGGCATCCTCGCCGCGATGCTGCACGAGGCCCGTGCCGAGCGCCTCGCCGACGTGCGCAAGGACCCCCGCTTCGAGGGCTGGCCGGCCGCTCACCCCGACATGTCGGACTTCCTGGGCCTGCCGATCCGCGACGGTGACGACGTCATCGGCGCGCTGTTCCTCGCCAACAAGGTGCGGCGTTCCGAGGAGCGGCCCGCCGGCTCCGGCACTCCGGCAGCGGACGGCCGCTGCGGCTTCACCGAGGAGGACGAGGAGCTCCTGACGATCCTGGCCCAGCACGCCGCGATCGCCCTCACCAACGCGCGCCTGTACGAGCGCAGCCGCGAGCTCACCATCGCCGAGGAGCGGTCCCGGCTGGCACACGAGCTGCACGACGCCGTCAGCCAGAAACTCTTCTCACTGCGCCTCACCGCCCAGGCCGCAGCCGCGCTCGTCGACCGCGACCCGTCACGGGCCAAGGGCGAACTGCAGCAGGTCGCCGCGCTCGCCGCGGAAGCCGTCGACGAACTGCGCGCGGCCGTCGTCGAGCTGCGCCCCGCCGCCCTCGACGAGGACGGTCTCGTCGCCACCCTGCGCACCCAGATCCAGGTCCTCGACCGTGCCCACTCGGCGCACGTGACCTTCGAGAGCTGCGGAGTGCGCGCCCTGCCCGCCGCCCAGGAGGAGGCGCTGCTGCGCGTCGCCCAGGAAGCGCTGCACAACGCGCTGCGCCACTCCGGGGCCTCCCGGGTCGACGTGACGCTGGCCCGGCGCGGACCCGGCGCGGTCCTGAGCGTCGCCGACGACGGCGGTGGCTTCGAACCCAAGGCGATCCGCAGCGCGGGACGCCACCTCGGCCTGGTCTCGATGCGGGACAGGGCGGGCGGCGTCGGCGGCACACTCACCGTGGAATCGGCGCCCGGAAAGGGCACCCGGATAGAGATGGAGGTCCCTGGTGGCTGACGCGATCAAGGTGCTGCTCGTCGACGACCACCAAGTCGTCCGCCGGGGCCTGCGCACCTTTCTCGAGGTGCAGGACGACATCGAGGTCGTGGGCGAGGCCTCCGACGGCGCCGAGGGAGTCGCCCGCGCGCAGGAGCTGAAGCCCGACGTCGTCCTCATGGACGTGAAGATGCCGGGGATGGACGGCGTCGAGGCGCTGCGCAAGCTGCGCGAGCTGGCCAACCCCGCACGCGTGCTGATCGTCACCAGCTTCACGGAGCAGCGCACGGTGGTGCCCGCCCTGCGCGCCGGAGCCGCCGGGTACGTGTACAAGGACGTCGACCCCGATGCGCTGGCCGGCGCCATCCGTTCCGTGCACGCGGGACACATCCTGCTCCAGCCCGAGGTCGCGGGCGCCCTGCTGTCCCAGGAGGAGGCCAACTCAAGCCAGGGGAGAGGCGGTTCGCTGACCGACCGGGAGCGCGAGGTGCTCGGTCTCATCGCCGACGGCCGCTCCAACCGGGAGATCGCGCGTGCCCTGGTCCTCTCCGAGAAGACGGTCAAGACCCACGTGTCGAACATCCTGATGAAGCTCGACCTCGCCGACCGGACCCAGGCCGCCCTGTGGGCCGTCCGGCACGGGGTGGCGGGCTGACCACCGGCGGCAACACGGAGGGTTCCGCTCCGGACCGAGATTCATACCGTCGGGTGTATGTCCCCCGAATGGCGCATCCTCCGTCGGCCGCCGCCGTTCTCCAGTGCGTGCTGCGGCGACTGCCGCAGTGATCGCCAGGGAGGGCTGGAGACATGAAGAACCTGAAGAAGGCCACGGCTGTCGCGATGGTGGCGGGGGGCCTCGTCGCCGCCGGTGCGGGCATGGCCTCCGCGACCGACGCCGGCTCGTGGGCGGGTGGCAAGGCCGTGAACTCGCCGGGCGTCGGCTCGGGCAACCTCGTGCAGGCCCCGGTCCACATCCCGGTGAACGCGGTCGGCAACAGCGTGAACGTGATCGGCGTCCTGAACCCGGCCTTCGGCAACCTGGGTCTCAACCACTGAGGTCCGACCGGACCGGGTGGTGACCACCGGCCTCCTGGGGTGACCCCGGGGGGCCGGTCGGGTTTTCGGCCTGTCCTACGAAGGGACCGAACGGGGGCTTCCCGCCGGGCCTCCCGTGCCGTTCCGGATCTTCCGGGCGTTTCCCAGCGTACGACCCGCGAGTCGGGTCGACACGCAATCGCAGGAGGAACGTTTTTCATGAACATCGCCAAGAAGGCCGCCGTGGCCCTCACCGTCGCCGGTATCGCCGCGGGCGCCTCCGCCGGCATGGCCGCCGCCGACTCCGGTGCCGACGGCGCCGCCGTGAACTCGCCCGGTGTCGCCTCGGGCAACACCGTGCAGGTCCCGATCCACGTCCCGGTCAACGTCGTCGGCGACAGCGTGAACGTCATCGGCCTCCTGAACCCGGCGTTCGGCAACAAGGGCGTCAACGACTGACCTGCCCCCTGGTGACGAAGGGCTCCCGAACCGTCCGGTCCGGGGGCCTTTGCCGTGCCGGGGCGGTGCCGCTCGGCAGCGGGCGACCGCGCCGAAGGGGCGACCGTCCCGCAGGGCGAGGGCGAGGGCGAGGGCGAGCGCGACAGGGGCGGCGCGGTGCCGCTGCCCGTCGGAACCCGATCGCTGCCCCGCCTCGCGTGAGACGCGCGGGCTCCACCCGGCCGGGACGCCCACCGCGACCCGCGGCAGCGGGGTGCCTACCGCACTCCCCGCTCCCTCTCCTCCACGAACGCGTTGTACGCGGCCACCTGGGCCCGTCGGGCCGTCCGCTCCACCGGCCGCAGGGCCTGGGCGCGCGCCGCCATCTCCGAGGCGCTCACCGCCCCGCCGTGGCCGTTCTCATAGGCCACGGAGATCAGCAGCCCCATCCGCTGGGCCAGCTCCAGCACCCGCACCGCGCGCGGCGGATATCCGGGGGCCAGCAGCTCGCGCCCCCGCTCCGACCGGGCACGGTACGCGTCGATCGCGGCCTCGGCGACCGGCCCCGACCCGGCCACGTCGAGCCGGGACAGCACGTCGGTCGCCTCGCGGAGCGCCTCCGCCAGCTCCCGCTCCGCCTCACCGAGGGACGGTACGTCCGCGGGTGGCGCCTCCCGTACGGGGAGACAGTGCCAAAGGACCTCCACGTGGAGGTCACCCTCCGGCCCGGCCTCGTCCACCTCCGGCACCAGGCCCAGTCCGGCCCCCTGGCAGACGACCGCCTCCTCCGCGTCGAGGGCGCGCGCGTTGAAGTCGGGCGGTCCGCTCAGCCCCAGCGGATGCCCCGGCGCGGGCAGGGCCACCCGCAGGCCGGTCACCCCGAGAGCGCGCAGCCGGCCGAGGGCGAGCGTGAGCCCGACGGGGCCCGGCTCGCCCGGGAGCCCCTCGACGCGATGCACGGCGTCCTCACCGACGATGGCGAGCACGGCGTCGTCCGGCGAAACAAATCCGGCCAAGAGGGCATTTCCCCATGCGGCCAGGCGTCCTGAGCGTGGTTCCGAGAGCATGCCTCCACCCTAAGGACCGACCGATGGATGGGACCGCCCGACCGGTGGCGTAGGTTTTCCCTGGGGGCTGCGTCCACAGACGTAAGCGACGGCCGAGACTGCAATGGGAGACAGCGCGCTCATGAGCGATGTTCTGGAGCTTGAGGACGTATCCGTGGTCCGAGAGGGCCGGGCTCTGGTGGACCAGGTCTCCTGGTCGGTCAAAGAGGGCGAACGCTGGGTCATCCTCGGCCCGAACGGCGCGGGGAAGACGACCCTCCTGAACGTCGCCTCCAGCTACCTCTTCCCCAGCTCGGGGACGGCCACCGTCCTCGGTGACACCCTCGGCAAGGTCGACGTCTTCGAGCTGCGCCCGCGCATCGGCATGGCCGGCATTGCCATGGCCGAGAAGCTCCCCAAGAGCCAGACCGTGCTGCAGACCGTGCTCACCGCGGCCTACGGCATGACCGCGGGCTGGCAGGAGGAGTACGAGGACATCGACGAGCAGCGGGCCCGCGCCTTCCTCGACCGCCTCGGTATGAGCGACTACCTGGACCGGAAGTTCGGGACGCTCTCCGAGGGCGAGCGCAAGCGCACCCTCATCGCCCGCGCCCTGATGACCGACCCCGAGCTGCTGCTGCTGGACGAGCCGGCCGCCGGCCTCGACCTCGGCGGCCGCGAGGACCTCGTACGCCGTCTCGGCCGCCTGGCCCGCGACCCGATCGCCCCCTCCATGATCATGGTCACCCACCATGTCGAGGAGATCGCCCCGGGCTTCACCCACGTGCTGATGATCCGTCAGGGCAAGGTGCTGGCCGCCGGCCCGCTGGAGCTCGAACTCACCTCGCGCAACCTCTCGCTCTGCTTCGGCCTGCCCCTCGTCGTCGAGCAGGTCGGTGAGCGCTGGACCGCCCAGGGCCTCCCGCTCTCCTGACACCCCGTCGGTCCCGTCCACGCCGGGTACTTGCGCGGCCGGACGTGATCGTGCGCCCTGTCCGTCCGCGGACCGCGGTCCTACCATGACCGTGTGAACGACATCGACGCATGGGTGTGGTGGCTGGTCGCCGCCGCCGGACTCGGGATCCCCCTCGTGGTGACCGCGATGCCGGAGTTCGGCATGCTCGCCGTGGGTGCCGTCGCCGCCGCAGGCGCGGCGGGACTCGGCGGCGACGTCGTCGTCCAGGTCCTCGTCTTCGTCGCCGTCTCGGTCGCCCTCATCGCCGTGGTGCGCCCCATCGCGGCGCGGCACCGTGCCCAGCGACCCCAACTCGCCACCGGCGTGGACGCGTTGAGAGGCAAGGGGGCCGTGGTCCTGGAACGCGTCGACGGCTCGGGCGGCCGCATCAAGCTCGCCGGGGAGATCTGGTCGGCCCGCTCCCTCGACGCCGGACAGGCCTACGAGGTGGGCGAACAGGTGGACGTCGTGGACATCGAAGGCGCCACGGCGATTGTCATGTGACCTCGCACGACGCAAGTGAACCGAACGCCCCACGTCGCAGGCGACGGTCTGTCAGACTCGTCGAGCAAGATCTTCAACACCCGTAAGATCTCAGTGAATTGCCGAGGCGGAGAAGGGTACGGGGAGCATCGATGGAACCGATCATCATCGTCCTGATCATTCTGGTGGTGTTGGTCTTCATCGCCCTGATCAAGACCATCCAAGTCATCCCGCAGGCGAGCGCCGCCATCGTGGAGCGCTTCGGGCGCTACACGCGGACACTCAACGCGGGCCTCAACATCGTCGTCCCGTTCATCGACACCATCCGCAACCGCATCGACCTGCGTGAACAGGTCGTGCCGTTCCCGCCCCAGCCGGTGATCACCCAGGACAACCTGGTCGTCAACATCGACACGGTCATCTACTACCAGGTGACCGACGCCAGGGCGGCCACCTACGAGGTCGCCAGCTACATCCAGGCGATCGAGCAGCTCACCGTCACCACGCTCCGCAACATCATCGGCGGCATGGACCTGGAGCGCACCCTCACCTCCCGCGAGGAGATCAACGCGGCCCTGCGCGGCGTCCTGGACGAGGCCACCGGCAAGTGGGGCATCCGCGTCAACCGCGTCGAGCTCAAGGCCATCGAGCCGCCCACCTCCATCCAGGACTCGATGGAGAAGCAGATGCGCGCCGACCGTGACAAGCGCGCCGCGATCCTCACCGCCGAAGGCATCCGGCAGTCGCAGATCCTCACCGCGGAGGGCGAGAAGCAGTCCGCGATCCTGCGGGCCGAGGGTGAGGCGAAGGCCGCGGCCCTGCGCGCGGAGGGCGAGGCCCAGGCCATCCGTACGGTCTTCGAGTCCATCCACGCCGGAGACGCGGACCAGAAACTCCTCGCCTACCAGTACCTGCAGATGCTCCCGAAGATCGCCGAGGGCGACGCCAACAAGCTCTGGATCGTGCCCAGTGAGATCGGCGACGCCCTCAAGGGCCTGAGCGGCGCCATGGGCAACTTCGGGCCGATGGGCGGCGGTTCGGGCGGCGGAAGCTCCGAGCGCCGCGAGAAGCCCTCCGTCACGGACTGACGGCATACGTACGAGTGGGCCCCGCCTTCGACCGAAGGCGGGGCCCACTCGTACGTACGGCTCCGGTTGCGTACGGGTCTAGGCGGCGGGCTGGGCCAGCCACTCCGGCAGCGCCTCGAAGTCGTCCTGCCCGAGCGTCAGCAGCATCGCGTCCGCGGGCGTCGGCTCGAACGGCTGCCGCAGCAGCGGCATGCCCGCCTGCTCCGGCGTACGGTCCGCTTTGCGGTGATTGTCCTCCGCGCAGGAGGCGACCGTGTTCAGCCAGGAGTCCTGGCCGCCCTGCGCCCGCGGCACCACGTGGTCCACGGTCGTCGCGCGCCTGCCGCAGTACGCGCACCGGTGCCGGTCCCGTACCAGCACACCCCTGCGCGACCAGGGTGCTTGTCTTCGGAACGGCACCCGTACGTAACGGCAGAGCCTGATCACCCGGGGCACGGGTATGTCGACCGCCGCGCCGCGCATGCGCAGATCGGGGTGGGCCTGCTCGACGACCGCCTTGTCCTGCAGCACCAGAACGACGGCACGGTTCAGCGTCACCGTCGACAGCGGCTCAAAGCTCGCATTCAGTACCAGCGTGTCCCGCATCAAGCCCACCTCCCATGTGCACCGGCCCACTCCCTGGCGGGCTTGGATCAACTCTGGCCGGGCACGCCGAGATGGACAACGCAATAAAAAAATGCCCGCCCCTGATCAATTCCAAGACCAGGGGCGGGCAAACGTTCAGCGAACGTCAGTCTTGCGCGGGTGCCGCGAACTCACCGACGAGCTGAGCGCGCGCCAGCGTGTGGAAGCGCAGATTGAAGCCCACGACGGCGGGCGAGGCATCCGCGTCGGGACCGAGCTTCTCCTGGTCCACCGCGTACACCGTGAACACGTACCGGTGCGCCGGGTCCCCGGGCGGCGGCGCGGCACCACCGAAGTCCTTGGACCCGTAGTCGTTGCGCGCCTGGACGGCACCCTCGGGCAGTCCCTCGAACTTCCCGGTGCCGGCGCCCGCCGGCAGCTCCGTGACCGTGGCCGGGATGTCGAACACGACCCAGTGCCAGAATCCGCTCCCCGTCGGGGCGTCCGGATCGAAGCACGTCACGGCGAAGCTCTTGGTCTCCGACGGGAAGCCCTCCCAGCTCAGCTGGGGCGACGTGTTCCCGGCGGCCTGGACCTGAGCGTCCTTCAGCGTCGCGCCCGGTTCGACGTCCTCACTCGTGACCGTGAAGGACGGCACGGGCGGATGGAAGTCGTGCGGGAGCGGCGGCCTCTTGAGCTCGGTCACCTCGGTACCTCCTGATCGGTGGTGACGGTTCCGGTCGAGCCTAGAACCAGCTGCGCTTGCTGCCGACCTCCGACAGCCACTGATTCAGGTACGCGGTCCAGTCCGTGCCCTGGTAGTCGTTCAGACCAACCTTGAAGGCGCGGAACGAGTCACTGCCCTCGCTGAAGAGCCCCGGCTTCTTGTCCATCTCCAGGACGACGTCCATCTCGCGCTCGTCGGCGACGAAGCTCAGCTCGACCTGGTTCAGCCCGCGGTACTGCGCCGGCGGGAAGAACTCGATCTCCTGGTAGAACGGCAGCTTCTGCCGGGTGCCCCGGATGTGACCGCGCTCCATGTCGGCGCTCTTGAAGCGGAAGCCGAGCTGGATGAACGCGTCCAGGATCGCCTGCTGCGCCGGCAGCGGGTGCACATTGATCGGGTCCAGGTCGCCCGAGTCGACGGCCCGCGCGATCTCCAGCTCCGTGGTCACCCCGATGTGCATCCCCCGCAGCGGCTGACCGTCGATCGTCGTGACGGGCGTCTCCCAGGGGATCTCCAGCCCGAACGGCACCGCGTGCACCGCACCCGCCTTGAGCTCGAAGGCTCCGCCGAGGCGCAGCTTCGTGAACTCGATGTCCTGCTTGTGCTCCTGGTCGTCGTGGCCCTCGACCTCGACCCTGGCCTGCAGGCCGACCGACAGACCCTCGATCGCCTGGTCCACGGACCCGCCCTGGATCCGCACCTCGCCCTGGACGACGCCGCCCGGAACGGTGTTGGCCTCGGTCAGCACCGTCTCGACCGAAGCCCCACCGGCTCCCAGGCTCGCAAGCAGCCGCTTGAACCCCATGTCACTTCCTCCCCAGGCAACGCCTGTACGTCCTGTGTGCGTGTGGATCCTTGATCCATACAAACGCGATCCGGCCGCGGCCGGTTCCGCGTCCTCACCCTTGCAAGGGGGACGCTCCCTGACCACCCCGACGACAAGCAGTCGCTCTCGACTACGCTCGTACGCCATGATCGCGGCCCCTGACCGTACGCCTCTCGACCGGGACTTCTTCGACCGCCCCGTCCTGGAGGTCGCCCCCGACCTCCTCGGGCGCACCCTCGTGCGCACCACAGCGGAAGGTCCGATCGAACTGCGCCTCACCGAGGTGGAGGCCTACGACGGTCCCAACGACCCGGGTTCCCACGCCTACCGCGGCCGTACACCCCGCAACGAAGTGATGTTCGGTCCGCCCGGTCATGTGTACGTCTACTTCACGTATGGCATGTGGCACTGCATGAACCTGGTCTGCGGCCCCGAGGGCAGCGCCAGTGCGGTCCTGCTGCGGGCCGGGGAGGTCACCGAGGGCGCCGACCTCGCGCGCAAACGTCGACTCTCGGCCCGCAATGACAAGGAACTGGCCAAAGGACCCGCACGGCTGGCCACGGCTCTGGAGGTGGACCGGGCCCTCGACGGGGCCGACGCCTGCGGACCCGAGGGAGGCCCCTTCCGGCTGCTCACCGGCCGTCCCGTACGGCCCGACCAGGTACTCAGCGGCCCGCGCACCGGAGTCTCCGGTGAGGGAGGCGTCCACCCGTGGCGCTTCTGGATCGACAACGACCCGACGGTGAGCCCTTATCGGGCCCATACGCCCCGACGCCGCCGAACTTGACTCGCCCCGTGCGGATCCGTAATGTAGCCCGAGCCGCTTGACCCGGGTACGGCGTTCAGCCAGCAGCCGGAAGTGGCCAACCCACTACCTACGACTTCCCCTCAGCGGGGGCCTATTCGTCATGTCCGCATGCCGAATTCGCACTCGCCGGCTCGATTATGAGCTGCTCCGGGAATCGGCTAACGTAGTGAATGTCGAAAGGCCGCGAGACGAAATGCCTCAGGCCAAAGGCAAATCCCGCTGACTGGGAATCGGGCCCGAAAGGATCTGATAGAGTCGGAACCGCCGGAAAGGGAAACGCGAGAGCGGGAACCTGGAAAGCACCGAGGAAATCGGAACCGGAAACGGT